>DATCFX010000328.1:0-1031 GCA_036509275.1 Pirellulales bacterium
GTTAGGCGCGCGGCGTTGATCGCGGTGCTCGCGCTTGCCGCGGCACCGGCCTTCGCAGCCGGCAGCGTCAGCATTGAAAATCCGTGGCTGCGCCTCATCATCAAGGCGCGGCCCGCCGCCGGATATTTCACGCTGAAGAACGCAGGCGACAAGCCGGTGACGCTGGTGTCCGCCAGTTCACCGGCCTGCGGCATGCTGATGCTGCATCAGAGCAAACAAGTGAACGGCGTCGAGACGATGCGGCCGGTGAAAAGCGTTAGCGTGCCGGCGCACGGCACGGTCGGCTTCGAGCCCGGCGGCTATCATCTGATGTGCATGCAGCCGCAGCCGAGCATGCAGGTCGGCAGCAGCGCGACGGTCACACTGAAATTCAAGGACGGCCAATCGCTGACGCAATCATTCCCGGTAAAGGGACCGGGCGGAAAATAGTCCCTACAACAGACCGAGCAGGCGGCGCCACCAGCCGCCCGCACCCGAGCCCGCAATCAGCGTCCGCAGATCGGCGAGCTCTGGTTTGGTGTCCGCCTTGGCCAGCGCCAGGTCGCTGAACAGAAGTTTGATGTTGCCCGCCCTGTCAAAGACGTACACGGCCGAGCTGTGCGTCACTTCGTAGGGACGGCCGTCGGCGGCGGGCGTCACGGAGTACGAGACGCGATAGCGCTTGGCGAGCGTCGCCAGTTCGTCCGGCGTGCCGCGCAGGCCAACGACCTGCGGCGCGAACGCATCGGTGTAATCCTTCAGCACCGGCAGCGTATCGCGGCCGGGATCCACCGTGACGAACAGCAGGCGCACCGCATCGGCGTCCTTGCCCACCGACTTGAGCATCGTCGTCAGATTGAGCAGCGTCGTTGGGCACACGTCCGGGCAGAACGTGTAGCCGAAATAGAGCAGCACGATCTTGCCCTTGAAATCGGCCGCGGTGACGGTCTTGCCGTCTGACGCCCGCATCATCGTGAACTGGAGCGCCGGCATCGCCCCGCTGAGATCAGTCGAATTCCAGGCGAAGGCCGGGGCGGCCGTAGCCAAGCCGG
>DATCFX010000329.1:0-6972 GCA_036509275.1 Pirellulales bacterium
CCAGTTCGGTATCGCATTGGACTTCGGCCAAGCCCGACACGGCCGCCACGCGCATCCGCTCTCCGCGCCGCAAGCCCACAGCCACCTGCCGGCACTCCAGCTGCGCTTGCGCGTCGCCGGCCAGCACCAGGCAAGCCTGAGGCAGGTTGCCGGCCCGGGCGATGGCCAGCGACAGGTCGAGGATGGCCGTCGCGGTGCGGGCTTCCCAAGCGGCCTGGCGGCGCGACTCGTCGCACAGCCAGGCGGCCAGCCACGCCAGCAGCATTTCGACATTGGCCTGCCGCGCGTGCGGCATTTCCACGGTCGGCAGCAGCAGGCTCACGGCGCCGGCGTGGCCGGTGCCCAGCGGCACGGCCACGGCCGAACTCCGCGCTTGGAGCCGGGCCACTTGCACCGCCGAGCGCGAGCAGGCCAGCGCGGCGCCTTGTTCCAAGTCCGCGCGATCGGGCAACAGGGCCGGATCGAGCCGCGCGTCGCGATGTTCGGCCAGCAGCGTGAGTTGGCCCTGTTCGTCGCGCTGATAATAAGCAGCCAGCAGCGCGCCCGAAGCCCGACAGGCCAGCGCCATTGCCGCGGTGAGCAGCGCCGTGCGGTCTTGCCCGCTGCTGAGAATCCGCAAAAGCTCTTGCCGCAGCGCCGCCGGGCTGGCCGTGTCGGGCTGCGAGAGGCTGACCGCCTCGACCGTGGCGCGCAGCGAGCTCTCGAGCTGCGTGGCGATCGGCGCCGGCACTTTGGCGCCTGTTTTCGGGCGTGCGGTTGTGGTGCTCATGCGATTGCTACGAGCCCAGCGATGGATTGGTCGTGGCCTGCGCCGACTGGGTGCCGGATGGTTCCAGCTCACGGCGCATCGCTGGCATCGGCCATCCGAGGGCAGCCGGTCGAGAGGCGCGCGAAACAATGCCGAACGGGCAAATCGTGCTGGTTATCCCAAGCGGCGAGGGCGCCGAGTGTGCCGGTTAACCGCTTAAACAGCCGAGTTGCTGCGGCGTGGCGCCGCGCTTAAGCGTCGGCGTTCAAGTGGAGAGGTAGCCGATGCCGGCCGCAATCCCGCCCAGGATCAGGCCCAGGCCGTAAAACTGCACGAGGCCGAGTTGCCCTGCCCAGTTGAAGATGGCCGAACCGGCCAGCGAAAAGGCCATGAACGTCATCATGCCGGCCACCATCGTGATCTGGTTGCGGCGTTTTTTGCGCTCGATGGGATCCATCGCCGGCTTGCGGGGTTTGCCGTCAGCGGCGGGCGCGGCGGCCGTAATGCCCATCTGCGCGGCGGCGGTTTCCTTCGAGTAGTACTTATTGACCAGCTCGTGGATGTCGGCCGGCGTGCAGATCACGATCCGCACCGGCAGCCCCATCCGCAGCCGCACTTCGTCTTCCACTTCGTTGCGCAGCGGATTGGGCGAGGCCACGACCACCTTCTCCTCGTCCACCAGCAGCGGCACGCAGGAGTGCTGCCGGGCCAACACGGCCGGCAGCTTGGCGATCAGCTCTTCGTTGGGCTGCATCATCGACAGGTCGAGAAACGGCAGCCCCAGCGAGTCGGCATAGGCCTGCATGATGACCTCGGGCTTGGCCAGCTTTTGCTGCATGACCGCGTCGCGAAGATCCATGCCGATGGCCGTGGCCAGCTTGTTGGCCTTTTCCAACTGCTCGCGATCGACAATCTTGCGGGCCAGCAGGGTTTCTTCCAACGAGCGCTTGCGCGATTCGCTGCTGGTTTTGCGGCCCAGCGTGGCGTCGTATTCGCTCTTGCGGCGCGAGTCGGTGAGGCAGAGCATGGCCTTGGTCAACTCGCTCAGCAGTGCCGAGGCCCGATCCTTGTACTCGGAGGCCGAGTATTTGCGCAGATGGGCGTTCATCCGCTGGTAATTCGCGCGGATCTTGGCCGTATCGTCCTCGAACTGGGTGATTCGCAGGAGCTGATAGAAGTTGAGCGGCCGGGCCGGTTCGGTGATTCCCAGCCAATCGCGATAGGCGTCGAATTTCGCCATGATTCATCAAGCCGCGACCGTTGGTCGCGGGGTGCAGCGTGCGGTGCGGAAAGTGAAAGGACGCATGAAGTGCCGGTTACGGGCCACCACCGCCGGGTCGCGGTGTTTCAGCGACCAGCGGCCGCCGCTGGCTGGAATCGCCGGTTTTATTCGGTGATCACTTCCTTGACCGGCTGGACGAAGTGCGGCGTTTTTTGCGACGCGCTGAGCTCGGCCGCCTTCTTGTCGGCCGCCTTGCGTTCCGCATATTCGAACAGCGCAACGCGCTTCATGGACTGGTTAAAAACCCCCCAGAAGGCTTTGAGCCGAACTTCCTTGGCCGCTTTGGCGCGGCTTTTGCGCTTGGCGGGGGCCTTTTTCCCGGCCACCTTGTCGGCGGCCTCCGCGCTATCGTTCGCAGCGCGTAACTCCTTGCGATTGAGAACCTTGCGAGCCATGTGTCGGACCCCTGAGAGCGTGTGATTCGGGCTGCACGGCGCCAGCCGCGACCGTCATAAACCGTCGCATCGCCAAGACTTGCCGCTGCCGCAAAGGGGGATTCTAGCATCGCCGCCGCCTATTCACCAGCAGGGCGGGCGGGGAACGGGCCATTCGGCTGCTGTTGGCTCACTCTCAAAGTGCCGCGCCAGGGAACAGGTTTCCATCACACCTTTTCGATGGCCACCGCCCGGGCAGGAAAATCGATTTGCAGCCGATATTCTCGCATCATTCGCGTACCAAGCAGGATCTCGCCCCCTTCGACAAAAGTCGCTTCTGCTCGAACGGTTTGGCCGCCGAATGCAAAATCGACGAGGTAGACATCTTCCTCGATTCGCTGATTCGCTGCCAGCAGGGATGCTGCGCGGCCAACAAACTGCGCGTTGACCTGCGAGCGCAGTTGCTCCGGCAGTTCCAGTTCACCGTTGAACCCCGTATCAATGATCGCTTGCCAGCGCTGCGTACCGGCGTCCACTTCGATCACCGGAACACCATCCTCTGTAACGATGCCCCGGATCAACGATGGCTTCCTTTTCGATAGTAGGTGTCCGACCCGATCCGGACGAAGAGCAAGGGAGCATCGCTGCCGTCGGCGTCTCGCTGAGCGATCACGTCCTGGATCGACTCGCCCAACCAAATCCGGCCATTGGCGGGGTCGATGCCCGCGGTTTGCCCAACCTTTTCTGACAGATCATGGTGATGCTCATATTCGAACCAAATGGCCCGTGCTCGGTTCGAATCGGCTTCGGTCCAATGGGAAGTGGTCATTTCATTTCCCCTGCATCTCGACGATGACGCTGGCAGTGAATTACTGCAAATTCATCCTACGCTCGATCCAGGCAGAACAAAAGCCGCAGAATATCGAAGGCTTCACGCCGCCAACGGCAGCACGTGGCGGATGCGGTCGATCAGCATGTCGGCCGTCAAGAGCGTCATGCACTGATGTTCGTGCCGGCAACTTGCGAGCTTGCGCAAGTAGCAGGGTGAGCACTCGACGCCTGCCCGCACCACCGCCTGGGGCCGGCGATACGGCCCGGTGCGCAGCGGGCTGGTCGGCCCGAAGGCGCTGACCACCGGACGGTTCAAGGCCGCCGCCAGGTGCATCGAGCCCGAATCATTGGTGACGCAAATCGCCGCGCGGCTTACCAGCGCGGTGAACTCGCCCAGGCTGGTGCGCCCGGCCAGGTCGCAGGCACCGGGGCACAGGCTGGCGATGCGGGCCGAAATTTCGCGGTCCTGCGGCGTTCCGCCGAGCACCACGCGCAGCCCGCGCGTGGTCAGCCAGCGGCCCACCTCGGCAAAGCCCTCGGGCCGCCAGTGCTTGGTCTGCCAAATCGTGCCCGGCACCAGCAGGGCGAACGGCTCGCGGCCGATGCCGCATGCGTCCAGCAGCGATTGGGCCGCTGCTTGGGCTGCCGGCGGCAGGTAGATGCTGAAGTCGGGCGGCCTCGAGTCCAGGCCCAGCACGTCTTCGATTTCCAGGTAGCGATCGACGGCGTGGACGTCCAGCGTCGGCACCGGGATCAGATGCGTATACGCGACCCGGGCTCCTTCGCGGACGCGGCTGAAACCCAACCGCGTGGGCGCGGTACTGGCAAAGCAAAACATGGCCGATCGCAGTTGGCCGTGCAGATCGATCACTAGGTCGTAGCGCTCGCGCCACACGGCAAACAGCAGCCGCATGAGGCCGGTGGTCGCCGACCACTCGCGCCCGAAGCGGCCGAAACGCCGGCGATCGAACAGCACGACATTGGAGAGCGCCGGATGGCAGCGAACCAGGTCAGCAATCTCGGGCCGGATGAGCCAATCGATCTGCGCCTCGGGAAACCGCGCTCGCAGCTTGGGCAGAATTGGCAGCGCGTGGACCACGTCGCCCACGGCCGAGGGCTTGATGATCAGCATCCGCCGGAACGATTGGAAGCAAAGACTCGACATACGCTGGCGCGAGGGAAGAAAACAATTGAACAGAAGGCCGCAACGGGGCGCGAAGAAGGCGAAATGCCTGGCCCACGCTCGAGTGCTGCGGGTGCCAGCTTAGCGATCGCGATTTACCGGCACCATGTCAGTCGGACGCGGGAACCAGCGGCTGCTATCACATCCGCTGGCTCGTCTCGGGCCGGGGCAGCGAGGCGAAGGGCACGAGCCGCTTCATGATGGCCGAAAAGCGATGCCGCAGGAGATGCGCCCGCGCGCTGCGGTTGCTGGTGACCCAATTGAACTGCACCACGCGCCGCTCGCCGACAAACGGCTTGTGGCCGTGATACGAGTTGTGGCTGCGGCGAAAGCAGACCAGCGTGCCTTCGTCCGGCGGCACCTCGGCTACGACGTTTTCCAAGTCGTCGGCCGACAGGAGTAGCCGCAACCGGCCGCCCGGCTGTTCCCAGGGCGGATTGAAATAGACCAGCACGGTGATGATCTTGTCCTGCGAATCGGTATGAATCCGCCCGTCGCGCAGGCAGCAGCGGCCGCGAGCGGTGATCATCGTGGGCCGGCCGGAAAGATCGAGGGCGAACTTTTCTTCGAAGGCCGCCCGCATTTCGTCCCCGTTCAGCTCGTCCAGCAGCCGGCCGAACGCCGGGCCATGACTCACCGAATTGACCGGGAAGCTGCCGGGGTTTTCGATCCGCGGATAGTCGGCAATGATCGCCGAGCGGGCCGGCGGCTTGATAAAGCCAGGCAAAACCAGGTGCTCGAATGGCCGCCGCACCAACGGCGCGCGGCGAAAGGCTTCCAAGTCGAGGACATCCATCATCTGCACTCACCGAGGATTTTGACAGCATGCCGGCGCGGTCGCTGGCACCGCCAGCGTAGGCCCGGCGAGCCGAGCCGGGCGCTTTCGAGCGACGAAGCGAGCCGCGACATGCGGGAAGACTTTTCGGCTTCCGCAGCCCCGGAGCTTGATTCCGATTGGGCAAAGTCTGCGGGCGGATGGAGGTGGCGTGCTGGCGCCCGTTGCAGTGCAGTCGCTGCCGTTGGTGCCCAGGTGCCACCGTAAGTACCCCGGTCGCCACAGTTAGCCCCCGGTCAGTGACCGGGGGCTAACGCTGGGCGCGGCTTACACCTGCCTGGCCATTTCGGGGCTCTCGCGCTTCGACTGCCAGATGGCCCAGGCCAGGCCGACGATGCAGACGACGACCGAAACCCAGAACAGCGTGTCGTGCGGCTTGAACGTGACGGGCACGTTGATATCGCCCAGCTTTTTCACCACGATCTGGTCGTAGGGCAGAATCAGCCCGACGATCAGCAGGCTGACCATGTTCATCACCTTGATCAGCGGGTTGATGGCCGGGCCGGCCGTGTCTTTCAGCGGGTCGCCGACCGTGTCGCCGGTGATGGCGGCTTTGTGCTTCTCGCTCCCCTTGCCGGTGTTGGCTTCGAAGTTCACGGGTTCGTCCTCGATCAGCTTTTTGGCGTTGTCCCAGGCGCCGCCGGCATTGGCCATGAACACGGCCAGCAACTGCCCGGTGACGATCATTCCGCCCAGGAAGCCGGCCAGGGCCACGACGCCCAAGCCAAAGCCCACCAGGATCGGCACGAACAAGGCCAGCAAGGCCGGGCCGACTAGTTCCTTTTGGGCCTCAGCCGTGCAGATGTCGACCACGCGACCGTAGTCGGGCCGCTTGGTGCCAGCCCAGATTTCCTTGTCGCGGAACTGGATGCGGCATTCTTTCACGATCAGAAACGCGGCCCGGCCCACGGCGCGAATCGTCATCGAGCTGAACAAGAAGGGAATCGATCCTCCGATCAACATGCCGATGAACAAGTCGGGCGCGGAGATCGTGAGCATCGAGGCCACGGTCTGGTACACTTCTGGGGTGATGACATCGTTTTCGCCTCCGCCGCCGGAGCCCACCGAGACGATGTAGCTATTGAACAGCGAGACGGCGGCGATCACGGCCGAGCCGATGGCGATGCCCTTGGTGATGGCCTTGGTCGTGTTGCCCACGGCATCCAGGTCCGCGAGCGTCTGCCGCGACTCCTTGTACTGCGCGTCGCCCATCTCCGCGCGGTCGTAGCCCATCTCGCCGATGCCGTTGGCGTTGTCAGCCACGGGGCCAAACACGTCCATCGAGATCGTGTTGCCGGTGAGCGTGAGCATGCCGATGCCGCACATGGCCACGCCGAAGGCCACGAACGTGGGACTCGTGCCGCTATACACCAGCACGCTGGCCAGAATGGCCGCCACGATAATCATCACGGCCGCCACCGAGCTTTCGTAGCCCACGGCGATGCCCTGGATGATGTTCGTGGCGTGGCCGGTCTGGCAGTTCTTTGCCAGGCTCTTGACCGGCTCGTATTCGGTGCCGGTGTAATACTCGGTGCATTTATTGAGAGCCACGGCCAGGATGATGCCGATCAGGCAGGTCCAGGCCGGGCGCATGTCCAGGCCGGCCCAGCCCAGGTTGGCCCAGAACGGCAGGTTGTCGACGCCATTGGGATAACCGAAGGCCGCCTGGGGATATTGTGCCAGGTAATTGGCGTCGAAGTGCAGGTAGAACAGTCCCAG
>DATCFX010000330.1:0-1451 GCA_036509275.1 Pirellulales bacterium
GGCGGCCGGCCGAATCGATCTGAAACACGGCGATGCTGTTGTGCCCGCGGTTCGAGCCGTATAGGAACTTGCCGGACGGATGCACCTGCACCTCGGCCGTGGTGTTGCTGCCCTGGAAGTTCGAGGGGAGCGTCGAGATCGTTTGCAGCTCGCTGAGCCGGCCGGATTTGGGATCGTAGTCGAAGGCGGTGACGGTCGATGCCATTTCGTTGATCACGTAGGCGTGTTTGCCGTCGGGATGAAAGGCAAAATGCCGCGGCCCGGACCCCGGCGCCACCTTGGCTCCCGGCGGATCGCAAGCCACGAGTGTTCCGGCCGCCGCGTCGTAGTGGTACATGGCCACCAGGTCCAAGCCCAAATCGCAGACCACGGCAAACTGATTGGCCGCGTCGAGATTGATGGAATGCGCGTGCGGCCCTTCTTGCCGCCGCGGATCGGCTCCGGCGCCGTGATGCTGGACATGCGCCGTTTGCTGGCCGAGCTTGCCCCCCTTCTCGATGGCGATGACCGCCGCGCTGCCGCTGCCGTAGTTGGCCACCAGCACGTGCCGGCCGGCGCGATCGACGTTCACATGGCACGGCCCGGCGCCGCCAGACGATTGCTTGTTGAGCGCGGTCAGATTGCCGCTGGCCGGATCGAGCGCAAAGGCGGCCACTCCGCCCGACTTCTTCCCATCGGTGGCGGCCACTTCGCTCACCGCATACAGGAACCGGCCGCTGGGGTGCAGCGCCAGAAACGTCGGATTTACCGTCTCGGCCACGGCCACCGGCTCGCTGAGCTGGCCATCGTCCAGCGTCAGATCGCAGCGATAGATGCCCTTGCTCTTGCCGCCGGCCGTGTGCGTGCCGACGTACACCCAGAGCTTTTCGTGCTGGGGCTCAGCAAGTGAGAGCAGCTTGTCTTCGGGGAAGGTTTCCAGCGAAAGATTGCGCCATTGCACTTCCTCCGGCAGCTTGTTGGAGTGCAGTTGCAGTCCGATGGGCGCCTCGTGAATCCGATCCACGTCCGGCTCGCGCCAGTCGGAGACCAGGTGGCCGTTGAGCACGAATCGCACGCGGTTGCCCTGCGCCAGGATTTCGATCTGGTTCCAATCGTGCTGCTTGCCCACCGGGCGGGCGATCGCGGCGTTTTGCAGGATCGAGTTGCGGCCGTACAGATCGTAAAATCCGTAGTTCGAAGGGAACATCACCAGCAGGCCGGCATAGGTGTACGGATCGCCGTGCTCCGGAGCGACGCGGCCCCACATGGCCACGCCCGAGTGGACTTCCCCTGCGGCCAGCTTGAAGTCGAGCGTCAGGCGGAAGTCGGAAAACTTGCGCTCAGTGAGCAGGTACGTGCTGACGGGCACCGGCTCAGTATTCTTGCCGACGATCATGCCGTCCTTGACCGACCAGTATTTTTTGTGCCCGACCCAGCCGGTGAGATCCTTGCCATTGAACAGTTTTATTTTT
>DATCFX010000331.1:0-1498 GCA_036509275.1 Pirellulales bacterium
CACGGCGCGTTCTGGCTCCAATCCGGAGACTACGGAAAATCAGTCGACAACCCGGCTAAGTGCGGTGCTGAAATCGATATTGTCGAGTTCTTTGGCGGAGCCCGGACGGACGGAGGGGTGTCGAGCACCGTTTTCTGGAACCCCTATCCGAACCCGAAAAAAACTTCCAAGCAGATCGACGTGTTGGGACCGCTGGCTTCCAATGCTCCCAGCGGCGGCCCACGCCCTGAAATCGCCGACGCCTTCCACGTGTTCTCGTTGCTTTGGAACGACGAAGGCTACCGGTTCTTCATTGACGGCGCTGCGGTCTTCCAAACTGCCGAGGGATTGTCGAAGCACGAAGAGTATGTCGTGTTGAGTTTGATTTCCAGCCCGTGGGAGCGAAACCGCCTCGATGGCTCGCAGTTGCCGGATGCAATGGCCGTCGATTACGTGCGCGTCTACGCCAGACGATGACGGCTGCCATCGAACGGTCGCCAGCGCAACCTCCGGATCCGTCGCCACGCCTTTGCTCCCAATCCGATGGCCTTACGAATTCTAGCTTTGGAGACGAGCGGCCGCTCGGGCAGCGTGGCCGTATTGGATGGCGCGCAGCCACTGGTGCAGGTCGAACTCGAGCCGACGCAGCGCAGCGCCCAGGCTCTGGCACCGGCCATTGCCCGCGTCTTAACCGAAGCCGGCTGGCAACCGCGGCAAGTGGAACTGGTGGCCGTGACCGCCGGGCCGGGCTCGTTCACCGGATTGCGCGTGGGTGTCACCACGGCCAAGAGCTTTGCCTGGGCCACGGGCGCGGCGGTGCTGGGCGTTGATACGCTGGAAGTGATCGCGAGGCAGGCTCTGGACGATGGCGCGCTTGCGCCCGAGACGCCGGTGGCCGTGGCGCTGGAGGCCGAGCGGGACGAGATCTTTGCGGCCGTCTATGGTCCCGCGAGAGGCGCGGTGCTGCACGCTCCGGCGATCGTCGCGAGCCAAGCATGGCTGGCCACGCTCGAGCCAGGTTGGCGCGTCACCGGGCCGGCGCTCGGGCGATTGGCCAGCCAGGTCCCGGCGCAAGTGGAGATTGTCGCCAGCTCGCGGTGGTTTCCGACGGCTGCGGCCGTGGGGCAGCTAGCCGCCTGGCGATTCCAGTGCGGCCAGCACGACGACGTGTGGCAGTTGGTGCCGCGCTATTTCCGACGCAGCGCGGCGGAAGAAAAGTGGGAAGCGGCCCGGCTTCGGTTAAAATCGACGGGCACTACCGATGGACCGTAGGCCCGGCGAGCCGAGCCGGGCCTGGATTGCGATTGAGCCTGCGAGGAGAATGGTGCCGCTGGATCTCGCGGCACCCAAAAACCGAGAGCCGCTGGGGCTTGCGGGACCTAGTGCGTTTGTGATGGTGTTTGGTCGGAGAGGTGGAAGTCCTCTTCAGGTAAGCATACTCCGGCCTGTAACTGAACGTAACTGCGTTGCCGTGAGGCAAGGTGGAGAGCAACGGGAAGTGAACGAGCAGCCCGTAGGA
>DATCFX010000332.1:0-3523 GCA_036509275.1 Pirellulales bacterium
TGACGGGCTCGTATTCGCCGGCCTTGTATGCGATCGTGCCGATCGTGGTTTTGCTCGGTCTGGCGGCCTGGATGGTGCGCATGCCGCGCGCGATGGAACCAGCGCGGCCACAGGCCGCGGCTTTATGACCATGTCCCTGAAGGGTACGATGCCACAAGTTGAAACAAATTCGTCCACTCCCACGCGGATTGATCCCATGTCCATCGCGACTGTCCCCGTCCGGTTCCATGTTTCGCTCAACGTCTCGAGCCTGGAAAAGTCAGTCGGGTTTTACCGGTTGCTGTTTGGGCACGAACCGGCCAAGTTGCGGCAGGATTATGCAAAGTTCGAAAGCGAAGATCCGCCGCTGGTGCTCTCGCTCGAACCGACGCCGCCCACGCGCGGCGGATCGCTCAATCATCTGGGCTTGCGGCTGGCCGATTCGGCCGCGCTGGTCGAGATTCAGCGGCACTTCGAAGCTGCCGGCATCGCCACGCAGCGCGAAGAGGGGGTCGAATGCTGCTACGCTCTGCAAACCAAGTTCTGGGTCACCGATCCCGATCAGAACCTGTGGGAGCTTTACGTCCTGCACGAAGATCTCGATCACCGCGGCGCGGGCCAAACGCTCGAACAGATGCTGCCGGGCGGATTGCCTGGCAAGACAGACGAGCCCTCGCAGGCGCCGATCATCTGGCGCCATACGCTGGGCCTGGAGATTCCCGAGCGGCTGCCGAACGCGGATGCCAGTGTGGACGAAGCCCACTTGCTGGGGACGTTCAACCTCGCGCTGGCCGACGCGGTGCGCGATCGCTTGCTGCAGGAAGTTCGCCGCATCTTGAAGCCGGCCGGTAAGCTGATGCTGCACACGCTGGTGGGCGATCGCCCGTTTGCCGGCCAACCGAATCTGCCAGGCCCGGCTGCGCTGGTTGAAGCCGTGCCGGTGGATGCCGAACTATTTGCCGCGCTCGAACGGGCGGGCTTCGTGCATTTGAACTTGGAAAAGTTCGGCGCGTCGCCCTGCTTTGTGGCCGGCGGCGTCGAAATGCGCGAGCTGAAGCTCTGGGCTCGCAAGCCGATCACGACGGCCGAGCACGTCGAGTGCTTCGTGCTCTACAAAGGTCCGCTGAAGCAGGTCGAGGACGACGCCGGCACCGTCTATCCACGCGGCCAGCGCGTGCGCGTTTGCGATCGCCAGTGGTCGCTGCTCAAGAGCGGTCCGGCGGCCGAGGCGTTCGTCTTCTTCACCGGCCAGCCCGCGGCGAAGTGTGGAATCGGTTAACGCCGCGTGACCGCATTCAAAGTGGCAGGCATGCGCCGTATGCCGTCGCTCGCAATCGAACGGCTGGCAAAGCGGGAGATTTTGCTCGCGGCGGTTACGGCTCACGGAAAGCGGCACCCTGAATGATGAAAATCGGGGGGCCACCGGTATCTCTGGCCATTTTCGGAGCAATTCCGCTACGGCCCGCGCTTCAGCCGTCGAGTGCGGCCCGAGTCCGAGCCACGAGCTTGTTGTCGGCATCGCGGGAACCGCGCAGCCAGTAGGCGCTCGCAGCCAGATACCGGCCGCGCCAGGCCGGCGAGACACGCAGATAGTCCTCAAACGCCGCCGAACTGAACTTGTAGTCGTGGGCGTCGTTGCCCTTGGTAAAGATCAGCACCCGCGCGGCTTCGGCAAAGTCGCCGGCAGCGGGATTGCTGCGGCAATAGCTCAGCAGCTTGCGCGCTGCCGTGAGGCGGTCGCGGCTGATGTCGGCGAGGATTTCGGCGACAGTATGTTCGCCGGCCGAGGGAAGCGGTTCGAGTTTTGCCAGCTCGACATCGGCGATTTTTCCGCGAGACTGCATCGCGTCGCGGAAGTGCGGGACGAATGACGCGGCTTGCAGCATCAGCATGCGTCGAGTTTGATCGTCGCCGCACGTGACAAACGCATAGTGCAAGGCATTGGCCGTCGTCACCGCGTGCAGGGCCACGATGCCGCGCTGCCGCAACAGCAGTTCGCCGGCGCCCACGAACAGCCCGTCCCAAATGGTCTGCGGCGACATGCCCGCCGCCGACAAGGCGACGACTTTGGCCGCCGCTTCGTCGGGCGTGCCGGTGTGCAGCGTGGCGAGCAACTCGCCGGTGGCGGCCGAATCGCTTTTGCCTGAGCTCCAATCGATGGGCATGGCCGCCGCGCGCGGCAGGTTCACGCGCCACGAGCGGTCGGCCGGCGCGTCGCCATCCCGGGGATTGCCGTTCTCGTGAGCCAATAACGCGTAGGCCAGCGAACGCAGCACCGGCTCGGCATATTGCCAGCCGATGCAGTCCAGCGTGCGGCGGCTGTTGGCGACGTAAATCGCCTTGTGTCCGATCGATCGGAAGTCGCGGGCACCGAAGCGGGCAAACAACTCGAAAATTTCCTGCTCGCCAGCCGTGCGCGCCAGCGCCGCCACTGCCACGTCCGCTGCCGACTCGTCCCAGTTGTCCATCGCCTCGACAAAGGCCGCTCGCGCCCGCCCGGCACGCGGCAACGCCGACTCCCGCACCGGCGGCAACGACCAGCGGTGCTGGCTCAGCTGCTCGGCCTGCGTTTTTTTGAAGTAGTCGAGCGCCCAAAAAATCGGCAGCCAGCGTTGCTCATCCGGCGAAGCCAGGCTGGCCAGGTGGGCCGAATTGATCACCAGCACCGAGTGGAATTTGAATCCCACCGGGCGCGGCTCGATATTGCGTACGCCCGCCAGCAGCAAAGCCGCCAGCAACTCGCGATACGAGAGCCCCCGGCGAATGCGGGCGGCAATCTCCTCGAGCAGCTTCTCGCGGGGCGTCTCTTCAACGACCCGCACCAGCGGCTCGATCTCGTCGGAAAATCGCACGCGGTCCGGATCGAGCCGGGCTTCGGCCGCGGACACCGCAGGCAGCGACCCGAGAAAATTCAACGCGCTCACGGCGGCCAGACCGCCGGCCGTGGCAGCCATAAAACGACGACGGTTCGCATGACCCGACATGGCACACACTCCTTCGCAGAAACCGTGGGCGCTTTTGAAACCGCGCTCGATGCTCATGGGACATTCTATGGCCGCCGGTTCGGCGATAGCAACGCTTTTGCTTGATCGACCGAACCGCTTGTTCCTTTAGCCGGCCACGAATGGTTCAGCCGCATCCGCCGCAGGCATGCCCGATGGGCGACAATTACATGCCTCAATGGACTTAGAGTGGGAGCATTGCTACCATCCGCGCCGCTTTGAGCCGACCGCTGGCGTCAGCCTCGGCCCGACGCACACGCACCGGGTGAATCGTAGGCAGCAGTGAAGGGGATAGCGCCGTGTTCAAGATGAACTCGTTTTCATTACAAGAGCGGCAATTGACGGCAATCCGGAACGTACTGGCATGTCTGGCCGAAGTGCTCGATGCTCCCGTGTCGGTCGAACTGTGGGACGGCTCGCGCGTGGCCCTGGGGCGTGATGTCCACTGCGACCTGCGCCTGGCGATTCGTGATCCGGGCGTGATGGGTGCCCTGCTGCGTTGGCCGACGCTCGATAACCTGGTTCGGATCTATGCGCAAGGC
>DATCFX010000333.1:0-1857 GCA_036509275.1 Pirellulales bacterium
TGGGCTTGCAGGAGTGCCCGCACGCCGTTCAATGGCCGGGCCATGATCCGCTGGATTTCGTCCACGACCCGAGTAACCGGCAGCGGATCGCGCAGATCCTTGAGCCAGAGCAGGCCCCGCAGCACGCGCAGCAGGCCGTCGGCGGCGTGCGGATGCTGCCCCAAGAGGCGCTGGTCGCCGGCCGAAGACAGCACGGCCTGACGCAGGGCCAGGACCATACTCTTGAGCTCGCGTTCGCACTGGAGCCGGACGAATTTGGCCTCGAAGACCAGCGGCTGAAAGCAGTCGTCGCCAAAGACGGTCACGTGCTGCTGCTGAATTTCGAGGAACTCAAGCGGAAACGTATCGATCGAATCGCGGATATAGGCTGGCGTAAAAACCAGCGGCGGGGCAATTCCCTGGAACTGCGGCAGCTCCCGGGCCAGTTGTCGCAGCAGGTCCAGCTCGATCGCCTCCAGCACCAGCGCGTTGTGTGCCAGGTGCCGGCCGGGAACCAGCGTGCCGGCCGCTGCCGCTCCCAGCAGGCTGAGGTTCAATGCCCGCTGACCAGCGACTTGGCACACACGCGCGGCGTAGGCGCGCACCGCGGCTTGCAGGTTGGCGGGCAAGGCACTCAGCGGATCGGCGGGGGCGCCGCTCGATGGGCCCTCAGATGAACCGCGACCTTGCGGGGGCAATGCAACCATCGTTCCTCCCTGAGTGCCGTGTTGACTACCAGTACCACAGGACGCGCGGTGGCGAGGGAGCAGCACCCAGCGGATAGCGATTGCCCTGGTATCCGAATGCGGGGCCGCGGGCGCCGCTGGGATAGATGCTGTACTCGGGGCGCATCAAGGTTGGATTCATCTCGCGCGTGTAGGGATAGTTAAAGCCGCTGGGGATGCGGACGCCGCCGATGTTCGGAGGCGGCGGGGCCGCCGGCGGCGCGGCCGAGGCCGTCGACAGAGAACACGCGGCCCACAGGGCCGCGGCTAAATGAACGCATTTCATTGGCCGGCTCCATCGTCGATCAATCGCGGCGGCCGCTGGCGCGCATGATCAGGTACAGCAGCGTGAGCAGCGATTGCAGCGTGCCGGCCACGTAGGTCCAGGCCGCAGCGTCGAGCACCTTGCGGACATAGACCAGCCCCTGCTCGTCGATAATGCCCAGGCCGACAAGCTGGGCCTTGGCCCGATTGCTGGCGTTGATTTCGACCGGCAGGTTCACAAGCTGGAAAAACACGAAGCAACTGAATAAGGCGATACCGACCGGCATCAGGATATGGAGCGGATGGAAGATCATGCCGAGGAAAAACAGCGTGAAACTGAAACGGCTGCCGAAGTTGGCGGCCGGCACCGCCAAATTGCGGATTTGCATCGGCCCGTAAGCCGCCGCGTCCTGCAAGGCATGGCCCGCCTCGTGGGCCGCAATGCCCACGGCCGCCATCGTCTTCGAGCGATACACCGGGGTGCTGAGCCGCAGCACTTTGTCGCTCGGATCGTAATGGTCGGTCAGCTCGCCGGGAATTTCCTCGATCTGCACGTTTTGCAAGCCGGCCGAGTTGAGCACGTGGCGCGCGGCTGCGGCGCCCGACAGTTCGGCCGGGATCTGCTGTGCTTCGGCGTACGTGCTTTTGACGCGCATCTGCGCCCAGAACGCCAGCAACATGGCCGGCGCCAGGAACAGGAAATACATCGGGTCGAAAAACATCGTCATTCTCCCATGTCGCGGCACGGCAACAGCCGGCCGTCTGTGTCGTTTATGCTCGGAACTCTCGGTCGCGTTTGAAATCTCAGCGGCGCGAGGCGATTTTCCTTATTCTACGTGGCCGCGGCTGGCCGGGTTCTCACCCCCTATTGGGGAGATCCGGCGTGGCC
>DATCFX010000334.1:0-5987 GCA_036509275.1 Pirellulales bacterium
GGCCGGCGTGGCGGCATCGCTGGCGCAACGCGACCATACGACCGTCGCTCGGCTCGATCCCGAACGCCTGGTGCGCACGCTGGCGGAGCGGCGACACCTGATCAGCTTTTTCAACGAGTTGAAGGTCGACGCCGTGAAGCCGGCCGTCGTCGCGGCGCAATACTTTGGCACGCGCGGCTTCTTTCATGAGTACCAGGCGGCGCTCGACCGGCCGCTTGGGCATGCGCTGGCTCGCGTC
Source organism: Pirellulales bacterium (assembly GCA_036509275.1). Lineage (GTDB taxonomy): Bacteria > Planctomycetota > Planctomycetia > Pirellulales > PNKZ01 > DATATB01. Next base: position 239 of record DATCFX010000334.1, read on the forward strand.
TGGGCCGCCGGCTATGCGCAACTTGTCGCCGGAAAGCTCGACGGCAATGAGCAGGCCCGTGCCGTGGCGACGGCCGCGCAGGCCGACGATCCGCCGATTACCGCCGCCGAGTTTGTCGCCTTGCTTCCAGCGCAGAGCAGTGTGGCCCCGCCCGGCACCGAATTGCAGCCGAAGCAGTCCCTCGGCCGCGGGGCAGCCCTGGAAATACTCTGGCAAGCGTTGCCAAGCCTCAGACGTTAAGATCGACCGAAAAATAACTTCTCCGCAAACCCCTCGCCCCTTGCGGGAGAGGGCACGGAGAGGGGTCGGCAAAAACGGAAGTTATTTTTCGTTCGATCCTTAGTCCAGCGGCGGAAGCTTCGCGCTGTAATGGACCGCGCGATGCCGGTTGTCGTCGAAGGCGAAGTGCAGCCACTGCTTGTCCCGGCTGACGAAACCGTCGGGATAGTTCAGGGCGCGGCGCGGCCCGTCGCAGGAATCGCTCACCAACACGCGCTGATAGGGCCAAGTTTTCAGACCGTCGAAGCTGATCCACAGGGACAGGGGATAGCGCCCTTTGGGGTTCGGGTTGTGCAGCAGGGCGACGGTATCGCCGCCGAGCGAATAGAGAGTGGCCTTGCTGCCGGGATTTGGAATCGCGGTCGGCCGCGCATACTCGGGCCACGATCGACCGTCCTTCGACTGGGCATAGAAGAGCCTTTCGCCCAACCGATCTGCGCGAATGATCATGGCAATGCGGCCACCAGCGAGTTCGACGATGTTGTTCTCCGCCCAGCCGTAATAACGATCGTCGGGAGTGAGCCGGATGTTGCCATGCTGGGTCCAGGTCTTGCCGCCGTCGGCGCTCATCAGGACGCCGTTGCGCGGGTTGCTCACGTAATGCGAGATTTCTCTGTGCCAAGGCTTTTGCTCCGGCGCCGGGCTCGGCGTGCCCGCCGGAGGTCCCAGGTAGTGCTGGAACGGCACGAGGATGCGTCCGTCGCGCGTCACGATATGATCGCGCATGAAGGTGAATCGCGCGAGCCGCCCCGGCACCGGTTCGGGCTTCGACCAGGTATGGCAATTGTCGTCGCTATGGATCATCCACGATCGCCAATCGCGGCCCCAGGTTTGGGCGTGCGTGCTGAAGAACAGCGTGCTGCGGTTTCCGAGCACCATCAGTTCCGTCGGCCCCTGACCGATGGTGTTGCCCTCGCGTGGAAAGCCCACGTCGACGCGCTCCAGCGGCGTCCAATGTTTGCCCAGGTCGCTCGTGCGGGTGATGGCCGTGTAGTTTTCCGGCGACGGCTCGAAATCGCCGCCGGCGAGCATCAGCAAGGCCCAGGACCCGTCCGGCAGCTCGCGCAGCGTCGTGTCGCAAACCATGCGGTTGGGCGTAGTGCCGTCGAAGGCGATGCTGGTGAAGTCCTGCTGCGCATCTTCGGCGGCCTGGGCCGTCCATTTGGGATCGGGGCGAATCGCGTCGGGCATGCGAGGCGCGAAGGCCTTGTTCACCAGCATGCGCGGCTTGGCCCCGGGCGAGGTACACTTGCCGGCAATACAATCTTGCTCGCGAAATTTGGCCAGCAGAATTTCGGCGTCCGTATGCCGGTTCCAATCATAAATGATGTGGATCAGGCCGTCGGGTGATTCAAAGCCGTCGGGATAGGAAACCATGGCCCGCGGGTCCAGCAGCAGCTTGTGTGGCCAGGTTTTGCCGTCGTCCGTGGAAAGGAAGGCCGTCATGTTCGAACGCAGCGGCAGCCGCTCGTCGACCGGACCGTTCTTCACGAGCAACAGATTGCCCGAGGCCAGGCGGCGGATGAAGAACCGGGCGCTGGGATTCAGAATGGACGACGGCCGTGGCGGGCTCCACGTGACACCACGGTCGGTCGAGAAGCTTTCGCTCATGCTCTGCTTCGTGCGGGCCAGCATCCAGAGACTGCCGTCCTGGCGCTCGACGATCATATGCTCGTCGAATTGAGTGCCGGGAAAGGCGACTCCGCCACGCCGCGACCAGGTCTGGCCCTGGTCCGTCGAGGCGAAGACATTCGCCATGCGCAGGCTGTCCAGTTCGTGGTGCGCATCCTTTAGGACCGCCGGCGCAATCCGCTCGCGCGGCCAAAGCGACACAGGCAGGAGCCAATCGCCACTACTGAGCACGGTAGGCTTGTTGAGCGTGCAGCCATCGGCAATGCGTACCGGTTTGGACCAAACCGGCTCGGCCGCGTCGGGATTGTCGCAGCGTGTGTACCAGTCGCCGCAGCGGCCATCAAAGTAACCCAGGCTTTGATCGAAAAAGCACCACAGCCGTCCCAAGGGATCGGTCCACAGGTTGCCGACCAGCGCGCGACGCTGCGGAGCACCGGGCGGATCGGTGGGATCGATGACCACGCGCGGCTTGCTCCACGATCGGCCGTCGTCATCGCTGGTGGCGAGCATGAAAAAACCGTTCGGATTGTCGCCATTGCCCACCCAGCAGGCCCAAAGTCGGCCTTGCGGCGTGCGATCGATGCCGATGACCATGTTTCCGATGCGGACCCGGTCGTCGTACTCCGGTCCCGGCGCGGTGTTCACCACCGGCGGTTCAAGTGCCAAATCCAAGATGGCTGGGGGCACCTCTTGGGCTTGCAGCCTGGCCAGCGGAGCCGCTAGCAGAGCGACCAGTGCGATCAACAAACGCGTCGGTTGCATGGAGCGGTTTCCTCAAGGCGTGACAATCCGCCGGCGGTCACTTCCAATCGTCGGTGCGGAAAGGCGAGGCTGGCAGGCCGGCGCCGTTGTACAGGTTGCAGTCGGGGTTGCCGGCCCAGGCATAGCGCACGGCCACGGGTTGCTTCACGTCGGGATTCCCGACGATGACATCCGCGCCGTCGATCTTGGCCTGCGCCGGTTTCCACACCTTGTCCGCGCCGGCGATTTGAAAGCCGCGCAACTCGCCACCTTTCGCCACGAGGCCGCCATCGGTGTGCGTGAAGCTCAGCACGACTTCGCTGCCACGAGTCTTGTGCCCTGCCGGCAGCGGGCCGCTGGTAGCGGGAACTTTCTGACCATACACCGTGCCCAGTGCCCAAAGCGCGAGCCGGCGGCCGACTTCCTGTTTGTTTTTGGGATGGTTGTCGCCCGGCTCGCCGATGTCGATCGTGACGGCCATGCCCGTGTTCTTCACCCGCAGGCTCTGCAACATGGCGTCGCGTACCAACGGGCGGAAGTCCTTGCGATCTAAGTTTGGCAACTGGACCCAGGCAAACGGGAAGTCGCTGCCCCAGCGCGAGCGCCAATCCTCGACGAGCAGCGGCAATTGCTGACCGTACAACTCGGCGAGCTCGAGGCGGCTGGTATTGTGTTCGCCCTGGTACCAGATCGCTCCACGCAGCGAGTAGGGAATCAGCGGCGCGATCATCCCGTTGTAAAGATTAGTCGGGAAGTTTGGATCTCGGGCCGGCTGGGCTTGCTGGCGAGGCTTGCGAGGCGCGGGCTTTCCCGCCGCCTTGGCCTGCCGGACTTTGGTTTTCCAAGCGGCGAGTTGTTTTTCGTACGTGGCTTTTGCCTGCGCGGGGTCGTAGGCGGCGTCGGAACTCAGCCATTTGTCGATTTGGCCCTGGAGTTCGGGCGATTTGCTCTGGGCCTCCTGGCTCGTCCAGGCGGCAATGTCGGTGCCGCCATAAGAAGAATTGATCACGCCGACCGGGATTCCCAGTCGCTGGTGCAGATCGCGACCGAAGAAATAGGCCACGGCCGAAAAATTACCGACGGTCTCGGGCCCGCAAACCTCCCAGCGACCCGAGCAATCGGCTTGCGGCGTGCGTTGAGGGCTGCGTGTGACCGTAAACATCCGCAAGCCCGGGTAATGTGCGGCCGATTTCTCCTCTTCCGCGTTCAAGCCACGGTTGACCAGGAATGCCATGTTCGATTGGCCGGAGGCGAGCCAGACTTCGCCCACCAGCACGTCGCTGACGATCACAGTATTCTTGCCTTTGACGGTAAGCGTCTGCGGCTCTGCGGTCGGCTTGAGCTGATTCAGTTTGACGATCCACTTGCCGTCCTTGTCCGCCTGGCAGGCCAGCGATTGTCCGGCCACGGACACCGCGACGTTTTCGCCCGGCTCGGCCCAACCCCACACCGGCACAGCGGCACTGGCTTGCAACACCATGTGATCCGAAAAGATGCCGGGCAGCTTTACGTCGGCGCGCGCAGCGGCAGCGCCGAGGGTCATCAACACCGCGGCGCCGATTGCCACCGGCAGAAAAAGGTTGGCTGAAAGGTGGGTGCGTGCTTTCATGGCAAAGAGTCTCTCCCGTTGGTTAGCCAATCGAGGTTGAAGCGGGCAAATTGAATTTCGTCCCAGTAGTGCGTGCTCCCCTTCGGGCCGCGCTCGTAGACGTAGCCGATCGTCATGTCGTCGAGCACGACGAGATCGGAATAAGAGGCGGGATGGGGCCAGATCGTCTTGCCGGCGGTCCAGGTCTGGCCTTCATCGTAGCTCAGGCGGACGGTGAGATTATAGCGTCCGTAAGGGTGTTCCGGCGGGCGAAAGGGCGATGCAGGGCTGGATAACAGCAGCCGGTTCTGGTCTTGCCCGGCGGCCAAGGTGAAGCGTTCTACCGCACCATGGCAGCGCGGAGTGATCAATTCCTCGGCGCGCCGGACGGCCCCCCATGTTTCACCGCCGTCGCGGCTGACGGCCACAAGATGGCGCAGATTGTCCGGCGCATCGTCGGCGCTTTCGTTGCGGGCCACGATCATCACGTCGCCGTCAGCCAGCTCGACCAATTGGCATTCACTGGTGTGGAGTCCTACCGTGCCGCCCAGTTTCCACGTCGCGCCGTGGTCGTCGCTGAAAAACGCATGCGAGAAGCTGCGCAGCCGGCCCCGGCCGAGATCCTCGCGATGCCGCGCGGGGACAAGCAGGCGGCCCACGTGCTGGCCGAACTGAAGTTGAATCATCGCCTTGCCCGGGCCCACGCCGTAACGCTGCTCCCAGCCTCTGGCCCAGGCCGCTCCGCGTCCGCCGCCGGAGGGAGCGGCTTTCCCGGCTGCGTGGCCCGATGCAAGTTGATCCCACTCTGGCCTGGTGACCTGCTGGTGAATGGAAACCGGCCCTTGCCAGGTCGCACCGCTGTCGCTGCTCGTGACGTACGCAAACCGTTTTTTATCTTGCAGAAAGAAGAGCCAGATCTTTTGGGTCCCGCGATCGATGCCAACCGTGATGTCGGTGCAGACGCGATTGCCGTCGTCGACGATCACTTGTTCGGCAGTCCAAGTCTTGCCTCGGTCGGCGCTCCGCTTAAGGACGATGTCGTGATTGCCAATATCGCCCGGACCATCGTTCCGCTTTTCGGCGAACACGAGCACGTCGCCGTTGGGCGCTTGCAGGATCGCCGGGATGCGGTAGTTCGGCTTGTTCATCGGCGTCACCGGAAAGACGACGGTCGTTTCCAGCAGCGGCGCCGCAGCCGTGGCCGACCCGGCAATCAGAAGGGCGGCCATCCCAAGACCGAATCGCCAGCAAATTCGCAGACCGGTGGGCATGAGCAACCTCGATTGGCGATTGTGGGCGTTGTGAATTCGGCGGCCATCATCGTGGGGAACCCTCACGCTGCGGAAACGTTGGGCGGGCGCCGGCAGACGATTGGGCCGCTACCGGGTATTCTCTCCGCAGGTTGGTCAAAAGATTACCGACGTGCCATCACGCAGAAGGGGTGACTTATTCCGGTCCGCCGATTTCATCGGCTCCGGGGTCGGGGGCCGGGCCGCGGACGTATCCGGG
>DATCFX010000335.1:0-1494 GCA_036509275.1 Pirellulales bacterium
GCCGCTCATACAGCAAGCGGGACGCCGTCTCGCGGTGCCAGGCGTTTTCATGGGCCAACAGGGCGACTAGCTCGGCAGCCGAGAGCTTGCCCAACTTTGGCTGCGGCCGCTGCTTGAAATCGGTCGGCACGACGCGATAAATCCGGCCCCGATTGCGCGTGGTCAGGTCCAAGTGTTTTTTGATGATCGGCGGCAGACTGGCCGGGTGCTCGATCACTTCGCGATACAGATCGGCGATGTACAGTCCGCCGTCGGGCGCGTTGAAAGTTTCCACCGGCCGGAACCAGATGTCGGTCGAGGCCACGAATTCGCCGTTGGCATCCATCCGCCGGGCAATCAGTTCCAGGCCGTTGGCTGCGATCGATTTGCGATGCAGCAGGCCGGCACACGCCTCGCCAATCACCGCCACACCGCGCATCGCCGCCGGAAACGCATCGCCGCGATAGATCGTGATGCCCGAGGCACCGGTGAAATAGCCTGACACGCGGCCCCCCATCTCTACCATGCCCGGCACCACGCCGGCCTTGCGCAGCCGCGTGCGGACCACGCGCCACGGCTCGGGCGGGCTGGCCCGATAGACTTCGGCCTGCGGGCCATCGGCCGCGATGCTTTTTCGCGGGCGGGGCGGCGTGAGATACGGATTGCGGGCCAGGTAACGGTCTTCGTACATCACCTGCTGGATATGATCGCTGTTGGAACAGACGAACTTTTGGCCCCAGTCGTCAAAGGTCAGCCCGTACTGCCCGCCGCCGCTGACAGCCTCGATCTTCAACGTCGTCGGGTCGAACTGGAAATCGCGGCCGCGCAGCACCAGCGGCAAGGCTTTCGGCTCGCCCGCGGGCCGCACTTCGGCGCCCGAGCTGCTCGTGGCGCCTTGGATACGATTATCCAGCGTCCAGGTGAACGTATTGAGTAGTCCTTGCACGTTGCCGCGGCCGAATCCGGTGTAGATCGTTTTTCGCACGTCGGCGCGGCCATCGCCGTTGGTGTCTTTGCAATACACAATGTCGGGCGCGGCGCCGACAAACACGCCGCCGTCGTAGCAGGCGATGGCGGTCGGCCAGTTCAGGCCTTCGGCAAAGATCGTGCTCTTGTCGTAGCGGCCGTCGCCGTCGGTATCTTCCAGCAGCCGCACGCGGCCGAGTTTTTCCTTGTCCTGCTCCGAGTAGTCGCGCATTTCGACGGCGTACAGTCGGCTGTTTTCGTCAAAAGCCATACATACCGGATCGACCACCAGCGGCTCGGCCGCCACTTGTTCGATCTTGTATCCCGGCTGCACGCGAAACGTGCCGAGCGCCGCGGCCGGTTCGTGCGGCGCAATCCGCGGCAGCTCGGCCTTGATCTGCGCCTCATCCGGCAAATCGGCCGAGATGCAAAATGAAGACGCCAGCGCCAGGACGGCAACGGCGGCCGGTACGGAACAAGCGCGGACAAGGCGGGCAGGCATGCGCAAAATCTCGAGCTGATCGGGCGGGGATTGGCGGGGCGGCAGGG
>DATCFX010000336.1:0-4150 GCA_036509275.1 Pirellulales bacterium
CTCGACGAGTTCGACGATCTGCTCGCGCTGGCTGGCCAGCGGCTTTTCGCACAGCACGTGCAGCCCGGCCTCGAGCGCCAGGCAGGCCTGCTCGTAATGACGCTGAGTGGGCGACGAGATGACCACGGCGTCCAGCGGTCGTTGCGACAGCAGCACTCGCTCGTCGTCGAAGACTTCGGCCGCCGGCGCCAGTGCAGCGCGCAACCGCTCGGCCGCGTCGCGATTGGGATCGGCGCAGGCCACGATGGCGACGCGATCGTCCTGATTTAACCGTTCGGCATGCTGCCGCGCAATGGCGCCGCAGCCGATCAGGCCCACGCGAATCTTGTTCATCACGCTCCCTTACGACATGGGGGTCGACGTTGGTCGCATGGCGTGGCAGATGGCTTGTGCGGCGATGTCCAAGCCGACCGCCTGGCTCCAGGCATCGAGCAACTGGTGATAGACTTCGCCCGGCTTGCCGCCGCCGATCGCCCGGCTCTGAAACTGGGTAACCGGCAGCAGGCAGCTTGGCGTGCTGGAGAGCAGAATCTCGTCGGCGCTGGCCGCGTCGGCGGGATCCAATCGACGTTCGGACGTGGGGATTCCCAGTCCGGCGGCCAATTCGAGCACCACCGCCCGGCTGATACCCGGCAGAATATCGGCCAGCGGTGGAGACACAAGCCCCTCGTCGCGGCGAAAGACGAGCAGGTTGGCGCTGGCCGTTTCGGTCAGAAAGCCCTGTTCATCGGCCAGCACGGCTCGGGCGCTGGGATCGATCAGCCGGGCACGCTGATCGGCGAGAAAGTAGTGCATGCGGCTGCGGCATTTCAGATGCCGCGGCCAGCAGCGCTCGGGCACTTGCTCGATGTCTGTCATGACGAGGTGCTCGCCGTGCGAATACTTATCGGACCAATGGCGGAAGGGGAGCGGATAGGTGTGCAGCCCGACGACGGGGCCGCCGCCGTCCGGCGGAGCCAGCGTGGCGTGAGGTCCCGGCGTGACGAAGATCGTCAGCCCCAGGTCGTCGCCTTCGGCCAGCAGGGCGTGATTCATCGAGGCCAATTGGATCGCGATGGCTCCCAACTCCTGCCGCGAGCGTCCCGGATTGACGCCGACGAATTCGAGCGAATGAAACAGACGATCGAGATGCTCATCTAAGCGGAACAACTGGCCGGCAAAGGTGCGCAATTGCTCGCTCACCGTGGCGCCCAGGACAAAACCCGCATCGTAATGCATGATGGCAGCTCGCGAGGCGGGCATCCATCGTCCGTTGAGGTGGGCGCGTGGTTCGTGCATGATCGGTTATTATGCGGCTCGGCCGGCCCTGGAGAAGCGTGCAGCGGCAAAAAAAGTCCGACCCCTACTTTGGCAGTTGCGGCGGCATGGCTTAGGCTTTCCTCCTTCTGGCCGGTAATTCTTTTTTTGTAGTTTTTTTCGGCGAGGTGCTGACGGCTGCCGTCGGCGCTCACCACTTGGACGGGATGTCGCATGAACCAACCGGTACGTTTCGGGATTCTCGGCTGCGCGCGGATTGCGCGCCGCGGTGTCATCCGCGGCATTCAAACGGCCTCCATGGCCCAATTGGGAGCCATCGCCAGCCGGCAGCCGGCCACGGCTCGAGCCTGGGCCGACGAATTCCAAATCCCGGCAGCCTACGGCAGCTACGAGGCCCTGCTGGCCGACCGCAACATCGATGCGGTCTATATCCCGCTCCCCAACGAGCTGCACCGCCACTGGACGTTGCGAGCCGCCGAAGCCGGCAAGCACGTGCTGTGCGAAAAACCCCTGGCTTTGGACGCTGGCGATGCGCAGGCGATGGTCGACGGCTGCCGCCAATATGGCGTGCTGTTGATGGAAGCGTTCATGTGGCGCCACCATCCGCGGGTCGGCCTGGTGCGGCAGATGCTGGCCGCCGGCGAGCTGGGCGAGCTGCGTCTGGTAAAGATGGATTTTTCGTTCCAGATCGACCTGGCCGACTGGCGGCTCGACCCGGCCCGCGGCGGCGGCGCGCTGTACGACCTGGGCTGCTACGGCATCAACGCCGCGCGGCTCTTTGCCGGCGGCGAGCCCGAGGCCATTCATACGCAGGCCCATTTGCACTCCAGCGGCGTCGACCTGACGCTGGCCATGCAACTGGATTTCGGCGGCGAGATCACGGCGCAGTTGGATTGCAGCTTCGAATGCCCCTATCGCAATCGGCTCGAGTTGGTGGGCACGCGCGCGGCCGTGGAACTGCCCGGCGGGGTTTTGCCGCCGGCAACACCGCAGATGATTGTCCGCCAAGGCGCGGAAGCGGAATTACGCAGCGTGCCGGAAGGGGACCAATACCGCGAGCAGGTCGAAGTCTTTTGCCGCTCGATCGCCGCCGGCCGGCTGATCGAGCCGGCCGAAGACGGGTTGGCCAACATGCGCGTGCTCGACGCCGTGCGCCGCCTGGCCTGGAAGCGCTGAGAAGCGCGTCCGCGGTCAATGCACCCAGGTTGAGCGCGGCGCGGCGGATGTACGCTCCAGCGGAGCAAGCGGCACCGGCATCAAGACCGACTCGCCCGTGGTGCGGATCTCGCCGCGCACCAGCTCGAGGATTTCCGGCACATCGAGGTAGTACTTAAAGGCATGATGGCGGCCCAGGTACTGGTCGATTTCCACGTACGTGATCTTTTCGCCGATGACGTCGGCATACCCGGACATGCCGGCCAGGCCCAAGGCCGGGCTGCGATCTTCACGCAGCAGCGGAAAATAGCGCAGCACGCAATCACGCGGATTGACGGTGACCAGCATGTGGTCGACCTGCGAGAGGGCCCGGCCGCGGCTGTTTTGCGGCAGCAGGGCGTCGTGGCCCAGGGCGGCTCCCAGCATCACGCTGCGGATCGGCGAGCGGCGTGGCGGGCCGGCGAGTTCCAGCGAACGCCCGTCGATCGTGCCGCCACCCAGCACGTGCAGCGTGCCGGCTGCAACCCGGCAGCCGAAACTGAAACCGATCAGGCACAGCGGCCTGTCGGCCGGCAACGATTTCACGAAGTCGGCCAGGTAAAACGCCTCGACGTTGGTCCGCGCCAATTTGAGCCGCAAGTCGGACAACGGCAGCGGTTCCTGGTGTTCGCTGGGCCAACTCCAGATCACGAACCGCATCGGCCGGCCGGAGCACGCACTCAACTTGCGGCAAAAGCTCGCACCTTCCGTGACCGAATTGGGCGCCGGAACGCCATTGCCGTGAACAACGATCACGTCGACGAGCTGCGGGTCGGCGGTCGCTCTGAACTCGTCCAGCGACGAAAGCATCGCTCCGCCGCCGCACGGAAAATAATACACTTCCAGCGAGCCCTCGGCCGAGCAGTTGCCGCCTGGCCCCGGCAAGCTGCGCGTGCTGATCAGCCACATTTGCGACTCGCCCGGGCGGATCGGCAAAGGCTCGCGCGGCGCAGCGCTCGAAGCAACCGGGGCCAGCTCGGCCAGCGCGGGCTGGATGCCCGTCATTAGCAGACACAGCGCGGCAGCCAGTGCGCAGCAACGCGGGCCGGGCAATCGACGGCTCATGAGACACAATACGGTGGTGATGGAGCGGTACATCCTTGACTGCTCACCGTCGCGCTGGAGGCTTGACGGCGAATTGCGATCCCGGCGGTGGGCACCTCGTAGCGGCGCGCCGAGCCGGGATCAATGACTTCCTTGTTCTCAACAATCGTTGTCGACGGGCAACCGCACGAATGCCGGCAGGCCGACGCGCTCGCCCCAGGAAACTCTACACGCGCATTTCGTGCGCGGCGTTGAAAAAATACAACGACTGGTGAAGAAAAAACGCCTGGTTGCATTTGCACATCACGGACTGCGTTGTAGAGTTGTCTGACTCACAGCCGCGCCATGACCGATCGAAGCCTGCGATAAACTCGCGCCAAGCGGCACAGCTCCCATGCTGGTCGCCGCAAAGGACGAACCGTCCCCCAGCGCGGGCAGGCTTTCACGGCAGACACTAAAGTCCGTCCGCAACGGGAGAGCATGTCATGAAGAGGCTATTGGTTTTGTTGGTTGTAGCCACCTTGACGGTTGGGGCCGTCGGCTGCAGCTCGTGGTTCAACCGCGGCCAGTCCTGCGGTAGCAGTCCTTGCGGCCAGGCCGCAGCGTCCCCTTATATGGCCGCTCCGGGAACTGTCACCGAAGGCACCTACCTGCC
>DATCFX010000337.1:0-1158 GCA_036509275.1 Pirellulales bacterium
CAGCCGTCGCTAGGCCATGGCCCATCCGGCTGCTGCGGATCCAATAGCCCAGATTGGCGCGCAACCGCGGGCGGTCGATTTCGTTCAGCGCGCAGCCGCCGACGAGCGTGCGCCCGTCGCGGTCGAAAATAAAAAACGGATACGATTCCTCGTATTGCCAGGCGGTCTGGCAGGCCGAAATCCAGCCGTCGGCGTCGGCGCGGCTGTAGTCCGCATGGCACCAAGGCAGCCAGCGTCCCACCTCGTCGACCGATTCGAGCGCAGCCGAGCACAAGGCTTCGGCGTCGCTTGGGCGGGGGGTTCGCAACAGGACGCGCTCATCGTGCAGTTCGACGCTCATCCGGCAGTCTTGATCCCTTAAGTGAAGAATAACCGCACGACGGTCTCGGCGACGCAAGCGGGGCGGGGCTCGCCTTCGACTTCGAAGCTCTGCTTGCACACCATCTGGACGCCAGAGCGCGTTTCTTTGACCTCCAGCAGATCAGAAGACATGCGGATGCGGGAGCCGACCTTCACGGGGCCGGGAAAACGCACCCGGTTCAGCCCGTAGTTGAGCACCATTCTGACTTGCTCGATCCGAAACACCTGCTGGCTGAGGACATTGCACAATGATAGCGTCAGAAAACCGTGGGCGACGGTTCCGCCGTAGGGGGATTCGAGTTTGGCCCGCTGGGGGTCGCAATGGATCCACTGATGGTCGTCGGTGCCGTCGGCAAAAGCATCGACGCGTGCTTGCGTGATTTCCAGCCAATCACTCGTTCCTAGCCGCTGGCCGACCAAAGTCCGCAGCTCATCGAGCCCTTGAATCACGCGTGGTTCCATGCACCAAACCCAAGCTGAACATTTAGTTGGCGTTGCCTACCGATTTTAGATATCGGACCGGCGTTCGGCTAGCTAGACCACGGGAAGGCCAAGAGCCAGGCTCAAAGCCCCCAGGGGCCGCAGTCCCTGGGCTTGGTGCCGGCACTGCTGGCTGCCACGGCGGAGCTGACATTGACCCGGCTGCGCGGATGCTTTAATCGTTCGCCAAGAGTTTGAACCGCTGCGCCGGCGGGTCTTTCAGCGCCCGCGCAACCACTTTGATTTGTTCGAGATGCGTGAAACTCGCCGCCATGCTGACGGCCGCCGCGGGGCGGCCTTGGCCAGGCTGCTGCTGGC
>DATCFX010000338.1:0-1342 GCA_036509275.1 Pirellulales bacterium
CGGAAGAAGACGGCCGCCACAATTAGCACACCGAGCACTTCTGCCACCACCCGCGGCCAGCGTGACAGCGCAAAGGCCGCGTCCATCAGGGCCAATAGCGACAACATGCCGAGCACGGCCAGCGCCAACACCGAGTACGCAGCCGCCCAGCAGGCCAGCCGGCGGCGGTGACGCAGCGCTCGCAAATGGGACCGCAGTACGGCCAGATCGCTCATGGCAGGTTCACCAGCTTTCGCAGCAGCCACTCGCCCAACAGCAGCGTCACCAACAAGCCGAACGCCAGCCAACTGTTCCAGATGGGCAGCACTTCGATCATGGTCTCTTTACGGGCATGCGGCTTGATTTCGTCGGGCAATTGGCCGGCGGTGGTCAGGTCGAAGCTGGCACCCCCGGTTTCGGCCGCCAGTTGGTCCATTAGTTCCTGGTTGCGCACCGCGCTGCGACGCTCAGCCGAGAGGCTCGTGACCTGGAATGTTACGTCCACCGTGCCGCCGGCGATCGGGTCCTTGACGCGCAGCCGGTGTTCGCCCGGCACCAGCACGGGAATCTGCGTTTCGAACAAGCCCTCGCGCGTTTCGGGGATCGCGACCGCCTCGCGCCGCTGAGCGTCGGCCGGCAGCGGATGGGCCGTCGTCGAAGCGCCGGCCGCCGCGCGGCCGGGGATGGTCAGTTCAGCCCAGAGCTTATGATCGGCCAGCTTGTCGGCCGCCAGTGGTTCGAAGTCTTCGTCGTACGCCTCGACCGACAGCGTAACCTTGTCATCGGCCTGATATTGCTGGCGATCGGTGCGGACGACAAACCGCTTCTGCGAGCCCAGGGCATGGCTCAATCCCAGGCGGTGGATCATCTGTCCCCAGAACTGCCGGTAATAGGACTCGCCGTACAGGCGCCGCAGGCGCCAGGTCTCGTTCATCGCCAGATACACCACTTCGCCCCGCCCGTAGCGGCGAATGGCCACCAGCGGCTGGCGCGTGCGGCCGTCGACGCACTTGTCTTGCGGATGTTCGAGCAACACGCTGGCCAGCGGGTGAACGCGAGCCACCGGCTGGTACCAGGGCAGGCCATTGAGATTGCGCCACGCGCGGCTGTTGTCGGCCGAGTTGGCGCCCAGGTGCATGAAATCGGCATGCGCCGCCTGCGGTGTCAGCCGCGGATCGAAGACGCGCGTGTCGCGCAGCCGGCTATCGGCATCGACGATCACCGGCAGCATGTCGCCCAGCGGCGTGGAGGCCAGTTGCGAAGGCCCGAAGTTCGGTCCGGACAGCACCACCAGGCCTCCGCCGAACTTGCTGACGAATTCTTTCGTAAGTTCGCAAAACCGCGGGCTCAAGGCCGAAGCCGG
>DATCFX010000339.1:0-2571 GCA_036509275.1 Pirellulales bacterium
GAGGAAGGTCTGTCCGACGGCTGGAATCCAATTCGTGCCTACTGGCAAGACGCGTCACAGACCAACCGCGATGCACTGCGCGCGTTCTTGACGCCCGAGGCAACTTTCTGGCAATACACGCACGGCGTTTCCGACACGACGGCGGTCTCTCCGGACGGATACTCGCTCGATAGCTTTTATCTGAGCCGACCCGGGGCGGCCGAGTTGCAGCTCGACCTATTGGGTGACTACAAGACCAACGTCGCCCTCTATCCGACCTTCCAACAATATTTCCGCACCCACCAGCCGCCGCTGCTAGCGGTGTGGGGCAAGAACGACCCGTTCTTCCTGCCGCCAGGTGCCGAGGCGTTCAAACGCGACATCCCGGCTGCGTCGGTGCGATTTTTCGACACGGGCCATTTCGCGCTGGAGACGCATGCCGCGGAGATTGCGGCGGCCATCCGCGACTTCCTGCCCCGCTGAATTCGCAACGGATTTTATTGACACCCCGCGGCGAGCATGTCGGCCAGGCTTTGATTGAGCGGCGTGGTTGGCCGCCAGCCGATGGCCCCTTTGAGCCGGGCGAGCGAACCATACACGTCGGCCAGATCGCCGGCGCGCGGTTGCGAGCCATCGGCCACGATCGTCGGCCGCACGCCGGCCAGGCCGAGCATCGTGTCCAGGATTTCGCGCAGGCTGTGCGAACTGCCGGAGCAGACGTTGTAGATCTGCCCCGGCCGGCCACGCTCGACGAGCGCGGCGTAAGCCGCTACGGCATCCCGCACGTCGACGTAATCGCGCCGCGTGTCCAGCCGGCCGCAGCACAGGGCGTCGATTTCGCCCCGCTGGAAGGCCGCAATCTGCTCGACAAAGTGTCCCAGCGCCAGGCGGCGATCCAACCCGGGGCCGGCCAGGTTGAACGTCCGGGCAACGAGCACGTCCACCTCAAACGGCACGTCGCATGTTAAAACTCGCCTGGTGACCGACCATTTGCTTCGGCCATACGCCGACTCGGGCTCGCAAGCGGCGTCTTCGGTCACCGGCAATTGGGCTGCTCCCTGCCGCCCCAGTTCGGCGGCCGAGCCGATGGTCAGCAAGCGGATCGGCCGGCTCGGCTTGATCGCCACCAGCGCGGCCAGCAGATGCTCGAAGCCCTGGACGTTGACCGCTTCGATTTCCTTGGCCGGATGAAACGCGTTGCAACCGGCCAGGTGAAACACGAACTCGGGCTGCGCGCGGGCCACCGCATCGGCCAGCGGCCCGGCCCGGCGCACATCGCAGGCCGTGTAGCTATCCAGGTTGAGCCCGGTATCGGCCGAGCGGCCCAGTCCGGCCAGGTGCAGCGGCGGACCTTTTCGGAGCTGGGCGACGAGCCAGCGGCCGGTGAAGCCGCTCACGCCCGTGATGAGCACGCGGGATTTCGGCTTCATGCGGCTTGTTTGCGAACGGGCAGGAACCGGGCCCGATCGGCGCGGAAGTCTTCAATGGCCCGGGCGTAGTCGTCGGGGCGGCCGATGTCGAGCCAGTAGCAATCTTCGCGATAGCAGAGGATCGGCTGGCCGGCATCGCGCAGGCGGAGCATCAGCTCGGGCATCGAGACGCGCTCGCCCGGCCGCACATAACGGCAGACGGCCGGATCGAAGCAATACACGCCCATGCTCACGGAGAAGTCATACGTCGGCTTTTCGATGTAATCGACCAGCCGGCCTTGGTCGTCGCTCTCAAGCACGCCCAGGTCAATTTTCACCTGGCGGCGGTAGCTGGCGATCGTGGCCAGCGGCCGGTTCGTGCGATGAAAGGCCAGCAGGCGGCCGAAATCGAGCGTCGTGAGCAGGTCGCCGTTCATCACCAAGAACGGCTCGCTGCCCGGCTCGAGGAGCCCCAAGCAGCCGGCCGTATCCAGCGGCGTCGGTTCCTTGAAATACTTGATCCGCACGCCAAAGCGGCTGCCATCGCCCAAAAAGGCCTGGATCAACTCGGCCAGATGTCCGGTCACGACGGTCAAGTCCACGAGGCCATAGTGGGCCAGTTGCTGCACGAGCAACTCGATCACCGGCATGTCGTCCAGCGGCACCAGCGGCTTGGGAAAGACGGCGGTGAACGGTTGCAGCCGCGTGCCTTTGCCGCCCGCCAGGAGAATCGCCCGCATGAGAATGTTCCTTCAGTTTGGCCGGCGATCAGATGGCGTATTGAGCCGGGCGATACAACTCGCGATGGGCATCGATCCAGTGCAGCGTGCGCTCGAGCCCCGTTTCCAGCGAAACCTCGGGCTGCCAGCCCAGTTCGTCGGCTGCCCGCTGGGCCGAGCAGATCAGCCGCTGCACTTCGCTGGCCTCCGGCCGCCGGCGCACTGCCGAGCCTGCGACCTCCAGTGGTCGCCCCATGATCTGTCCCACCAGTTCCACGACCTGGCCGATCGACACGCCGCGGCCGGTGCCCAAGTTGTAAACGCGCCCGCAGGCGCCCTCGACTTCGCCGGCCGCTAAATACCCCCGGGCCGTATCGGCGACGTATAGAAAGTCGCGCACCGGATCGAGCGAGCCCAATTCGACGCGGCCGCTGGCCAGCGCCTGGCTAATGATCGAGGGGATG
>DATCFX010000340.1:0-4356 GCA_036509275.1 Pirellulales bacterium
CGGCCGCCGCTGCCGACGCGGGCATTGGTCACTGACATCGGCAACGACCTGTTCTGCAACGTCGAGCCAAGGCAAATTGCCCAGTGGGTGGCGACCTGCTTTGATCGGCTCGAGCAACACGGGGCCGCGATCACGGTTACCGGCCTGCCGCTCTGCAACTTGCCGCGTGTCACCCCCCTCCGCTACCAACTTGTGGTGCGTCTCATGTTTCCCGGCTGCCAGGTGCCCTTTGAGGCGGCCGTCGCGCGGGCCTGCGAATTGGACAGCCTGATCCGTCAGTTGGCCTCCCAGCGGAAGATTGCCGTTGTCGAGCCGGTGGCCGCCTGGTACGGACTCGACCCGCTGCACGTCCGGATGCGTCATGCCGCCAGTGCCTGGCAAGCGATGCTGGCCGCCGGGCTGCCACTCGCGGCGCCGCGAGCGCCGGCCAGCGTGACTCCCGGCATGTTTCTGCGGGCGGCGCTGCTGCGGCCCGAGCAGCGCTGGATTCTGAGCCACGAACAGCGGCAGGCCCAACCGGCCTGGACGTTTGCCAATGGCACGCGTGTCTCGCTGTATTGAGTGAGGAGCGGGCTGCCCGCGGCTGAGGATCAAACGCAACCGGCCGAGCCTGGGAAGGCTCGGCCGGTGTGTGATCCAAGATTGCAACTTCTTGACGGGCGCGGATTAGGCAAAGAGTTCCTTGATCACGCGGCCGCTGTTGGCGATTTTCATGGGGCGGTTGTTCTTGCTGGTGAACACGGTTTCCAGCGAGATGCCCAGACCCTTGAGCACCGAGGCCATCAGGTCCTGCGAGGTATAGGGCTCGCTCTCGACCTGGGTGCCGTCGGAGTTGGTCTTGCCAACGGCCTGGCCGCCCTTGAGACCGCCGCCGCCGACCACGCAGCTCCAACTGCGGGCCCAGTGGTCGCGGCCGGCACGGCCGTTAATCCGCGGGGTGCGGCCGAAGTCGCCCATCCAGATGATGGCCGTGTCTTGCAGCATGCCGCGATCGTTGAGATCCTCGACCAGCGCGCTCATGCCCTGATCCAAGGCCGGCAGACGCTGCTTGAGGTTGGTGAACACGTTCTGGTGGTCGTCCCAACCGCCCATGTCGACTTCGACAAACGGCACGCCTTGCTCGACCAGCCGACGGGCCATCAGGCAGCTCTTGCCGAAGGTCGTATTGCGGGCCATGCCACGGCCGCCGCCACCGCCAGCCGGCGCGTTGACGCCGTAACGCTCGAGAATCTTGGCCGGTTCGGCCGTGACCTTGAACGCAGCCATCTGCTTGCTGGTCATCAGGTTCACGGTGCTATCCAGCACCTTGCCATGGTCCGAGGCTGCTTCGCCGCGCCGCTGACTGGCGAAATTGCGCTCCAACTCCGAGAGCATGGTCATTCGCTGCTGGAGCCGGCCGACGTCCATCGACAGATCCAGGTTGCGGACGTCACCGTTGGAATCGACGACAAAGGGGGCGTAGCTCATGCCCAGGAAGCCGGGCCCTTCGCTCGCGCCGCCGATCGAAATAAACGGCGGAATCTCCAGGCCGTGGCTCTGGCTCGAGAGCTCGTGGCTGATCACGGCACCATAGCTGGGATAATCCACGGTGGGATTGGGCACGTAGCCGGTGTGCATGTAGTAGCGGCCGCGAGCATGGTCGGCCTCGCGAGTGCTCATCGAACGCACGATGGCCATGTGCTTCATCTGCTGGGCCATCAGCGGCATGTGCTCGGTGATCTGCACGCCGCTGGCGGTGGTGTCGATCGGCTTGAACTCGCCGCCGGTGGGAGCGCCCGGCTTGAGGTCCCAGATGTCGATCGTGGCCGGTCCCGAACTCATATACAGCAGGATCGCGGCCTTGTGCCGCTTCTGCATATCCGCCGCGCCGGCCCGCAGGGCATGGGTGAACATGCTGGCCGCGGGAACCGTGAGCGCGGCCGAGGCAGCCATGTGCTCCATGAAATGGCGCCGGTTCATGCCGCGTGGGGTCTGATAGGACATTGCATTTTCTCCCTGCTTGTTAATTGAGCCGCACGTTGCTTGTTAGTTGCTGGAAACGGGCTGAAGGTTTAGTGATTGAAGATGAATTCGTTCGAGTTCAGTAGCGCCCACCACAGATCCTGGTAGCCGGTCATGACGGCAGCACCGCGCGAGCCGACCATGGCCATGGCCATGCCCAGTTCGCTGCCTGCTGGCCGCCGCGCCAAGGCCGCCAGGTACAAATACTCGACGGCCTGCGAAGGCCCCGCCCCGCCCACGAGCGTTTCCATGACCTTGTCGCCGGTGGCGTCCTTGATCATGGGGCCGTTCATCATCATCAAGGCTTGAGGAATCGTGCCGTTGAAGGTCGTGGCCTCGTCGCCTTCGTCGTTGCCGAAGGTGAGCGTGAATTGCTGCAGCCACATGGCCTTGGTCTTCTCGCGCTCTTCGTAGCTCTTGGCGGTGTCGGCCTTGGTAATCACCAACAGCGATTCATACAGGTCTTCGGCCTGCATCATGCGCAGATAGAAGTGGCTGAACTTGGGCTTTTCGCCCAGCGTCGGATCATCCTTGGCATTGCGGGCGTTGGATTTGCTGGAAAGGCCATAGGCCTCGCTCAACACGATCCAGCGGATCAGCCGCTTGAGATCGTGTCCGTGCCCTGAAAATTCCTGGCCCAAACGTTCCAGCAGTTCGGGATGCGAGGCCTGGTTGTGCGGCCCCAGGTCGTCGACAGGCTTGGTGAAACCGTAGCCCAGGAAATGCGCCCACATCCGGTTGGCGATCGCCTTGCCCAGGAATTCGCTCTTGATCATCAGCTTGCCCAACTCGGCGCGGCGGTCCACTTCGCCGACGTAGCCGCTGGGATTGATGCGGGTGCCGTCGACGAACGTGGGATAGGCCACTTGCATCTGGCCGTTGCGCAGCTCGAAATAGATTTCGGCTTCCTTGGGCGTGTTGCCCTCGCCGCTGAAGTCGTTGTTGGAGAGCACGGTGTTGTCAATCTGGCGGCCGAGGCGCGTGGCGTCGGCCTTCGTTTGCCGGAAAAACGCGTTCATGCTCCAGAACTGGTCCTGCTTCCAGTCGTTGAACGGATGGTTGTGGCACTGCGTACACTGCACCTGCAGGCCCAGGAAATACTTGGCCGTCTTGCTCGTGGCCTCGGTGGCGTTCTCTTGCAGCTTGTTCACCAGGAAGTTCGTCGCGCCGTTATAACTGGGTTCGCCCGGCTTGGTGTTGCCGGTGGCGCTGACGATTTCGTAGACCATCTGGTCGTAGGGCTTGTTGGTCAGGAACGACCGCCGCAAAAACTGCTGCATGCCGTCGCGATTGGTCATGTCGCGATTCTCGCGGCGGGCCGGCGGCCGGCCGATCAGCAGGTTCGTCCAGATCGTGGTCCAGTTGCGAGCATACTCCTCGACGTATTTGTCGCTATCGAGCAAGCGGTCGAGCAGCTTGGTCTTCTTATTGCCCGGCGTAGTGAGGAACTCCTTCAGCTCTTCAACCTTGGGCAGCCGGCCCAGAATGTCGAGAAACGCGCGGCGGCACCACTCGTTGTCCGTCGCCTTCATCGACGGGCTGATCCCGCCATCCTTCCAACCGGCGCGAATTTGTGCATTGATAAACTCGATGACGTCCTGGTCCGACACGGCACTGCCGGACTTCGCCGTCGAAGCCTGCTTGTCGCTCGTCGTGCTACCGCTATCGGCCAACTGTTGGGTCGTGGCCCGTTGAGCCATCGCCTCCGGAGCGGCGGCGATCAAACCGCAGAGCCAGGCAAAAGCCATGGCCAGTGCTAGCCGGCGCGCAGCGAAACAATCTCGAACGATCAACGACATGGCGGACCCCTCCCTTGGCAGCGAGCGAACTAGGCTGTGAATCGTCATATTAAGTGATTGCCAGCGGCAGTCAAACGAAAACCAAGTCCGCGTTTGGCTTCGGCTTACGATCAAATCCTTCCGGGCGATTTTTCGTCCGTCGTTGGCAGGCACACCAGTCGGTGCCGGCATGTATCATTTTGCTACAAGTATTTCAAAACGATACAGCATTTTGCAACAGGAAGAAGCCGGCAAAGGGCGGTTTATCCCCGTGCCGGCTTATCCTGAAGGCT
Source organism: Pirellulales bacterium (assembly GCA_036509275.1). Lineage (GTDB taxonomy): Bacteria > Planctomycetota > Planctomycetia > Pirellulales > PNKZ01 > DATATB01. The sequence goes on from DATCFX010000340.1 coordinate 4,073, forward strand.
TGCCGACGAGGCCCAAAACCCGGCCGGCACGGGTGCCGTCCGGGGCGACAAACGGCTCGAATGCGGCTGTTTGTCGCGATTTTGCATGGCGGGCCTCGTTCCTCTTCTCTCCCGGCCCCATGCGCCGGCTCGACGAATCGAACGCGGCGCGACAGCGGCAGGCTTCTCTTGTTCGATGCTGGCACTACGCAAACCCGGTGCCGCAATCCGAAAGTCGGCAAAAGAGCTGCTCAGACGACGCGCCGTGCCGGGCCCAAGCGTGGCGCTGCCGGGGACGGCCCCCG
>DATCFX010000341.1:0-2963 GCA_036509275.1 Pirellulales bacterium
CGGCCGAAGACTGCCTGGCAATGCTGCGTCAGACCGGCGTCGACGGCGTGACCGCCGCCCGCGGAGCGATCGGCAACCCCTGGATTTTCGGCCACGCGCGGGCTTTGGCCGCGGGCTTGCCGCCACCGGCGCCTCCGGGCCTGCACGAGCAGCGCGAGGTGATCCGCCAGCATTACCGGCTGGCCGAGCAGGTGTATGGTCCCGAGCTATGCTGCCGACAGATGCGCAAGTTCGGGATCAAGTACTCGAAAATGCATCCCGAAAGCCAGCCAGTACGCGATGCCTTTGTGGCGGTCCATCGTCCCAGTGACTGGCCGGCCGTGCTCGCGCATTGGTACGCCGACGATCTGCCCGGCCGCTGGCCGGAGCCGGACGACGAGCGCGAGCTGAACGGGGCGAGTTGCGAAGCCGAAGTCGCGTAGTGGCCGCGTGGGTCCGGCCCCGGCGGCCACTACTCGATGCTTCGAGCGGCAGTTGGCCTCGGCACTTTAGGAAATCTTCAGCAGCCCCTTGGCCTGCGCATAGCCTGGCGCCGGCTTGCCGTATTCGCTGGCCGTCACGCGCGCCAGCGCCACGAGTTGGCGCCAGCGGAAGGCCGGCCGCATTTGGCCGAATTCTTCGCTTACCGTGCGATAGTATTTTTCGGCGTGCAACGCCCCATCTTCGCTGGTGGCAAAACCCAGCAGCAAGTCGAAGATGGGCCGCGGCTGGCCGCCCAATTGGCCGTAACGGGCCGCAACGGCCGTGGCGCGGAACTGGTCTTTTTGGCGAATCGCATCGCTCAACTGATCGACGAGCGCGGCCGGATCCGACACGGTGACTTCGGACAACTGCTCGGGCAGTGGATAGGCCTGCGGCTTCAGGCCGCCGCTTTGGCCGGCCGTGTGGAACGCGCCGACGATCAGGCTGGCGGCCGTGTTACGCTGATTGCTGACACGGGCAATGTTGCGCCAGGCATTGGCGGCATCCGAGGCATGCACGCCCACCGAGTCGCCATGGACGCTGCCAAGCGGCTTGTCTGGTTGCGCTTGGCGGCGGCCGACATCGTGCAGCACCAGGCTATTGGCCGCCAGCGAAAGCGCTTCGCCAATCGACTCGGGCGAAATGCCTTCGGCCAGCGCGGCTGCGGCGGCGTCGGCCGCGCGGGTCGGCGACGCGGCATAAATGGTATTGCTGAATTGCTCGATCCAGCCATCCTCGGCCCGGCGCGTGCCCAGCGGATGGCTCAGCAGTTTGTACTGATCGATCAGCTTGGGCAACTGGTCGCGGATATTGGTGCCGCGCCGATGGCCTTGCTTGTCGGTCAAACGGCGTTCTTCGTCCAGGCAGAAACGCACCGACTGCCGCAGCAGGGTGTCGGCATATTGCTGGCCGGCGATGTCGAGCATGGTCCAGGCTCGCCAGGAGAGCACGACCCGATGGACGTTGATTTCGTCCTGGATTTCGTATTGCAGATGCTGGTAGGCTTCGCCAACCGGGCCCTGAACCATCGCCGCGAAGGCGCGCTCGGCCCCCGTGCCATCGCCCTTGCGGACGAGTTCCTGCAAGAGTTCGCCGCCATTTCGCCCCGGCGGCAAGGCTGCCGGCTCGACCGGGTGCAAATGCTCGTGCTTGCAGCCCCCCTGGGCCTGCATCCGCGAGGCATTGCGATACAACACCTTGAGCACCGGCAGCGGCCGCAACGCCTCGGGCAGCTCGCGCGACATTTCGTAGGCCGGCGACAGTGCCATGAACGTGTGGAAGCCGATGTAATCTTCGCCGGCAAAGGTGCGGGCGTTGGCCAGCGCGCCGGCCGCCACCAGCGTCCGCAGCGAAGCGCCCTGGTCCAACCGCTGGACCAGCAGCGGCATAAGTTTTTCGGGGGGCGTTTCCTGCATCAGCGAGACCAGTGGTTCCATTTCGCCGAATGTCAGGCGGTTGTCGGCCGTCTCGTCGGCCCGGGCGCTCGAAAGCCCCATGTCTACGGCCACGGCCGGCCCCACGCTGGCCACCAGCATGCCCCGGCCCACGTCCGCCAAAAAACCACGACGGCTGCGATCGATCATGGCTCGTCTCCTGTGCAGATGCGTAAGTGTTGTCCCCGACTGCTGACTCCCGTCGCTTCCGCTCCCGGCTCACCTACCGGCCCGTAGTTATAACGCGGGGCCGTTACACGCCCCGTTTCGTTTCGTCCCGGAGGGCTCCGCGGCGGGCCCGCCCGCGGACCCACAATACCGCGCCGCAGAGGGCCAACAGCGACCCCGACACCGACGCCACCAGGATAAACGTGCCGCGCAGACCGGCCCGAGTGCGGGCAATGTCTTGGTCCAGCGGGCGAATGATTTCGAGCACTCCGCCCACTTCGCCCAGTTTCCAATCTTTTTTTGGGCTTTCCGGATGGCCGTTGTGGCAGCGGACGCAAGTTTCGCCCATCCGCCGGGCTTTGGCAAAGCGGAGCGAAGCCCGACCTTGGAAGTCTTCGAAATGATCGATCGGTTCGTCGGGATGCTGCCGGAGTAACACCAGCGCTTGCCGCTCGAATTCGTCCTTTGGCCCGCCGTCGCGGCGCGATTTGAACGGATAATCGCTGTACAGCCGCACCTGCATGCCGGAGGCGCTTTTCTCGCTCAGCATTTCCGCCAGTTCGATATTAAACGTGGCCGGCAGGGGGATGGCCGAAGGCTTGCGGCGATAATCGTGCGTGATCTCGACGGCCTTGGTCTTGATGCGATCGACGACCTGCGAGCTATACAAATTGTCCACCAGTTCGAGCCATTCGGCCTGCTGGCGGCAGTTGTCCAGGGCCGTCGAACGCACCCAGTACGAACTGAGCCGCGACAAATGCCAGAGCCCAAAAGCCGAGCCCAACGTCACCGCGGCCAGCAGGCTCACCGGCACGGGGTTCCGCCGGCACCAATGCCAGCAGCGCTCCAGCACGCCGATGGGCCGGGCCCGTATCGGCTCGCCGACCAGCCAGCGGCGCA
>DATCFX010000342.1:0-9328 GCA_036509275.1 Pirellulales bacterium
TATGCGTCGGCAGCCCTTCGACCAGTCCGCCCCCTTCCACGCCGCGGATGGCGGCCATCCAGCCGTACTTGGCAAACGCGTCGGTGATGCGGCTGCCCAAGGAATAGGCGGCATTGGACCAGAGATATTTCTGATGGTCGCGGCCGTCGACGTCCTCTTCGAAGTTGAAGGCCTCGACCGGAACGGTTTCCTTGCCGTAAGGCAGCCGCGACAGCGTGTGCGGCAGCGTCAGTCCGACGTAGCGCGAGTCTTCCGAGTCGCGGAAGCTCTTCCACTTGGCGTACTCGACCGTGTCGAAAATCTTGGCCAGATCGCGCGGGCCGGACAGCTCGGTGAAGCTGTCCCAGCCGAACAATTGCGGCGACGAGGCCGAGAGAAACGGCGCATGGGCCGCCGCCGCCACGTTCGAAATGCGCTCCAGCAAGGCTATGTCCTGCGGATGCCGGCCGAACTCGTAATCGCCGATCAACGCGCCGTACGGCGCCCCGCCGAACATGCCGTACTCGTCTTCGTAGACCTTCTTGAACAGCGCGCTCTGATCGAACTCCGAGGCCCGCTCCATGTCCTTGAGCAAGTCCTTCTTCGTGACGTTGAGCATGCGGATTTTGAGATTAACGCTCGTTTCCGTCTGGTCGACCAGGTAATGCAGGCCGCGCCAGGAGCCTTCCAATTGCTGGAATTCCGGATGGTGCATGATCTCGTTGAGCTGGGCCGAGAGCAGGCGGTCGATCTCGGCGATGCGGAGATTGATCGTCTTTTCGGTGTCCTTGGCCACCACGATGCTCGGATCGAGCAGTTGGCCGACGAACTCCTTGAGCAAGTCCTTGCCGCGCTGGAGCGCGTCGTCGTCACGGGCTCGCATGCCTTGCGACAGGATGGTGTCCAGCAACGTCGACTCGGATTCGGTCGTGCTGCCGGCCGCTGCGGTGGCTTTCGTTTCTTCTTGCGCACACATGGCTTGAGTTCCTCGGTGAATGAGTGTTTGCTGGGCGATTATTCGGGAGAGCCGGCGGCGCCTAAGCCTAAAGCCTTTTTCAATTCGTCACGCGACTCGGTGTTCTTGATGATCTCCTCGAGCTGGGCTTCCAACTTGTCGTTGCCTTCCATCTTGTTCAGCAGGTTCTTCAACTTGTCGCGGGTCTCGAGCAGCTTGCGCAGCGGCTCGACCTGCTTGACCACGTTTTCGGGCGAGAAGTCGTCAAGGCTTTTGAAGCGCAGCTCGACGTTGATCTGGCTCCCCTCCTTGCCGGTCAGCTTGTCATCGACGCGAATCGCTACCCGCGGGTTGGCGCCGGCCAGCACCTTGTCGAAATTATCGCGGTCGATTTCGAGGAACTTGCGCTCCTTGAGCGGCGGCAGCGGTTGGTCCGGCTTGCCGGAGAAATCGCCCAGCACGCCCATTACAAAGGGGAGCTCCTTGAGCTGCATGGCGCCGTTGATCTCGACGTCGTACGTGATTTGGACGCGGGGCTTGCGGACCCGGTCGAGCTTGTGTTGCGTGCTTTCCTTCTTGGCCATGGCTCGTCCTCCGGTGGCAGTACAAGTAATTGTTGACGCGTGGTAAATTCGATTTCGCGGCTAGGAACCGGGTTTTTTCAGATCTGCGGCTCGAATTCCCAGCAGTTCTCCCACCTGGCCGCGCACGCCCGTGTCCTTGATCAACTCGCCCAGCAACTGCTCGAAGGGCATGCGGCCCCAGACGACCGCGCGTTCGATCAGATAGGAGACAGGACTTTGCGGTTCGGTTTGTCGCAGAAAGGCGGCGACCTCGGCCAGCCGGCGGAAGGCTTCGTCGCGTGTCTGGATCGGTCCCGAGACCGAAACCGAGACCGAGACGGCGGCCGGTTTGTTGGGCGCAGCATCGACTTGTCCATTGGCCGCGGCCGCTTCGCCGGCGCCGCCCTTGTCCTTGACGATGCGCCGCACGAGCGCTTCGCAGTCGCTGAGGGCCTGGCGCATCGCGGTCGTTCCCGGTGCCAGCGGCCCGAGCCTGGCGCCAGCGGCCTGCTCGAAAGTCGACAGGCTTTCGAGGCTCTGTTGCAGGTCCTGGTGCAGAGTCTCGGTGTGTTCGCGGCTGAGCTTGGCCATCGCATCTTCGAAGGATTTGGCTCGGCCCTCGGCCTCCTGACGCCGGCGTTCGAAGTCCTTGTCCTTTTCGTCGTTGCCCTTGGGCGAAGGAAAACGCGACTTCCAATAGTGCCAGGAGTAAATATTTTCTTTGTCGGGTGTGAACGGCACGTCGCGTAAACGATTGGGCAGCCGCGCCCCGCGGTCGGCGTCAGTCAGCCAGATGAGCGGCGCGGCGCGCGGTTCGAAGTCGCCGTCTTCAACCGCCGGATACAGATGGTCCCAGTGCTGCTCGAGCAGGCCCCGGATCAGTCGCAGCCCATCGCGCAGGCCGGCAAAGCCGTGCAAATTCACGAGCGCTTCGGTCAGCCAGCCGGCGACCATCAGGTCCTTCGAACGGTCGGCGAGCACCTGCGAGCACAGGTCGACGACCAGGGGCCAGTTGGCGGCTTGCGGTTCGCCGCTGCCCAGCATGTCGCGATCACCCTGCGGGCGTGTGTCGCGGATCTGCTGATACACGGGATCCCAACGCAAATCCACGCCGCCGGGATTTTCGCCCGCGATCGGGACCAACAATCGATCCAGCGCAATAGTCGGCGCAGACGCCATTGAACGCTTTGCCCCTCAATCGAACTGCGAGATCCGCCAGCCCAGCAAGGCGTGCGGTGCCCCTGTCCCAGTAGGTGGGGGGGGCGAGCGCTAGTATAAGTGCAGCGGGCGCAAAGTAAAGCAAGCTCCCCCAATTACTTGCCGCCGGAGGCTTTAATCGCCCAGTCCCTCGGAGCGCAGGGTCCGGGCCAGGCGTTCCAATGTCTTGCTGTGCAGCCGGCTGGCCCAGGCCTTGCCGATGCCTAAACGCTGCCCGGCCTCGGTGAGGGTCAGCCCTTCGAAGTAGGTCGCTTGGATGATGGTCCGGGCCTCCTCGGGCAACTGTTCGACCAGCGAGCGCAGTTTTTCCCGCATCTCGCGGTCCATCGCCTCTTGTGGCGGCGAGCGTTGTGAGTCGTCCTCACAGTCAAACGGCTCCTGCTCGCTGGCGAGTTGCGACGACAGATAGACGACGGCCAACGCGCGGCTAACGCCCGCCAGCCAACGGACGTCATCCTCGGCGGTGGCCTGGGGCGCGAGCGGGTCGCTCTCGTTTTGCAGGCGGAGCACCTCGTTGGACATCTGCTCGTATTTAAGCTTTTGATAATGCGATCGCTTGGTCCACGACATTTTCGAAAGGCCGTCGTAGATCGCTCCGCGAATGCGGTAGTAAGCGAACGTGCTGAACTGGCCGCCACGCGTGGGATCGAAATCGCGAGCGGCTTCGGCCAGCCCCACCTGGCCGTAGCTGATCAGGTCGTCCAGTTCGAGCTGCCGCGGCAGGTTGCGATGGATCTTCAAGGCCAGGGACTTGACGAGCCCCTGGCACGATTCGATCCACTCGTGGGAAGCCGAAAGCGAAGACGCCATGTTGCGAATCGTGAACAAGGCCCTGTCGGGGCCGATCGAGGCCATCGGCATTTCATCGCCGCTGCCAACGTAACTGCTGCCACCCTCAGTTCGGCACTTTTATGCCGCCGACAATTGCGTCCAGAGACTTTTGAGCCGCTCGAGCGAAACGGGATCCTCGCATAACGTCACGGTGATCCGCCGCGCCATTTCCTCGGTGACCACCGCCGGAGCTCCCGGGGTGGCGAATTGTCGTTGTAAAATCGCCAGCACCAATCGCAGCCCAATCGGCTCGACCGCGAACGGCGTTCCGCGAAAATCGCGGGCTATCGCCAGTAGTGCGTCCCAGTCGGCTGAACCTTGGCTGAGACCCGAAACGGCCGATTTTAAGGTTTGGTCTAGCACCTGATCCAGCATGCCCGACCCCTGGGGCTCGCTGCTGGCAGCCTGATCGGAACTCGCCCCGGAACTGGCGGGCGACTCACCTGAATTGAAAGGCACAGGCATGGCCGAAGTCTTTCGTTCGTTGACGGCGATCGGCCGGCTTGCGGCCGTTCACGCGTGTGTCATCCCATAAAAGATCATGCCGGCCAGCGCTAACAGCAACAGCGCGTCGACCGCCCAGAGCGTGGTCGAGATTCGCCGATACCATTGCTCTTCGCGGATAGCCTCGGGCATCCATTCCAATTCTTCCTGCTGGTCAGGGAGTTTGTCCAGCACGCCTTTGACAAATGCCTGGCTGTTTTCGCCGTCTCCGGCAGCGGCAAAATAGCAGCCGCCGAATAGCAGCGCGCACTGGCCTGCCCCGTCGCCTTCGTCGTCGGCCAGTGTGCTGGAGAAGATTCGCCCCAGTTGAGGTTGCAGATTCCGCCGCACCTTGCACAGCAAAGCGTAGAGCCGTGTATTGCCAGGCTTGCTGAGCGTGCCGGCTTCGCGGAATAAGCTATACACCCAGTCTTCGAACGCCCCGCAAGCGTGCGCACAGACCGCCTCGAGCTGCGGCGGCGATAGCACGTTCCACAGGCCGAGCCCCTTGCCGAATCGCTGGCCGCGGGCGCGGTCGACCCCGACGCGACGGATCAGTTCGCGAAAGCCGCTCTCGCGTTCGAGGCCCATGATCATGGCCGTCAGCGGGCAGCGCAGCTTGATTTCGCGGCGCAGCACCGCCAGGTCGGCCTTGAGCACCCGGCCGACTTCCGCTCCGTCGCGCGGCCCGCGCTCCAGCACGGCATACGGCAGCAGCGCCAACAGTCCGTTGATAGGACAAAGTGGCTGGCGCGCTCGCCGCAGCAGCCGGCACACGTACTCGACCCGTGCCTGTTGCTCGTTGGCTTCCTGGGGCGCGAGCGAGACCTGGTTCCTGCCCAGCGCGGCGACCAGATCGGCGACATTCATATCCGGGGCAATCATCATGGTGCCGCGGATATCCTGGCCGCCGGCCGGTTGCTGCGGCTGGCTCGAGGCCGGCGGAGTCTGGGGATTCGGTTCGACGCCGGCCATGATCGTGCCGCGCAGCGCGTCGTTGCCGGCCGAGGGGAGCGAGGCGCCGAATAGGGGCGAGCCCGCGGGGGTGTTCTCCGCCAATGCGGCGAGCCGACCCAACTGGCCGACATCCGTGAGGCACAGAAACGCGGCATCGGGGCCAACGTACCAATGCAATGCGGCCTGGCCCTGCGGGAACTCGCTCACGCGCAAGTTCAAGCGCGCGGCCCGAAACAGCGCGCGCTCTTGGGCATCGCCTGAAGCGCCCAGGACCAGGAAAATCGGCACATGCGCCAGGTCCAGGCCGTTGCGCGCGAGTTCGGTCACGCCCGCCTTCCAGGCATAGTCGATGTCAGGAAACCGCGAGACTTCGCCTTCTAACCACAGTCGCAAGGCCTGGTAGATGACCAGCGGGATGACAATGACCAGCAGCACCAGCGCCGCCATGCGTCCTGGCCGCCACCAGACTTCCCACGGCGTGCGATTCTGGCTGAAGTAGAAAGCGCCGTAGGCCGACACCACGCAAATCACGAGAAACACGGCCACCAGCATCGCGATCCGCGCCGGCAGCGAGAGTGCCAGCAGCCGGCGCGGCGTCATGGCCAGCCTTCGTAGCGGCGCCAGGATCAGCCGGAGCACGTATTGCATAAGTTTCCTGCGTCAGACGAAGAATACGAACCAGGCGCAAATCAGCGTCAAAGCGGCCAGCACCGCCGCGGCCAGTGACGACCAGATCACCTGGGCCTGGCCGTTCAAAGGGGGCGCGCCCCGGCCCGGCACGCCGAGATCGTGCAGCGCCGGCCGGCCTTGCCCCAGCCGGATGGCCATCGCCGTTTGTTTGGTCCACGTTTCCAGGTCAGCCGGCAAGCCGCGCGGTTCGGCCAGCGCGGCGGCCACCATCGGATCGCGATACAAACCGCGAAAGCCCAGCACGACGCACACGTAAAAGACTTCCAGCGCGTCGCGCTTGGGCAGCAGCGCTGCCTCCTTGGCGCGGATGTAAAACTGCTCGTTCGTGACCCGGGTATTGAACAATTCGACTTCCAGCGCGTTCTCGTTCCACCAATCGCGGCCGGGCCAGTCCGCTTCGATCAGCAACTCGTCGGTCCATGAGACCAAGGCGTATTTGGCCAATTTCCATTCCGGGCTTTGACCCAGTTGGCCCTCGGCCTGGTCCAGCCAACTGCGAATCCGCAGGCGTTCTTCTTCGGCCGGCGGGCAGTCGCCGCCGGCCAGGCGATCCAAGAGCCCCAGGACGTGCAGAAAAATCGGGTCGACCGCGCCGGCGAAGTTGGGGGTCATAAATGCGTAGGAACCGCAAAGAGAGCGAATTGCAATACTGCCTGGCGGCCGCGCGACGCGACAATCAGCTTGCGTTCGCCGGACAGCTTGTCGCGGTTGACGATCAAGCTTTCCTTCAAACGCATGGCTAGTGTCTGCGTTTCCTGGACGTCCTTCCAAGCCGCGTCTTGCCGGCTGACTTGATAATAGTTCCAATCGCGACCGGCAGGCAACGCCCGAGGCGGCCGATCCAGCGGCACCAACTGCAAGCCTTCGGCCCGATGCTTGAACAGGATTTCCACCTGCCGGCTGCTGCCCAATTTCCAATCCAACTGCCCGGCCGAGAGCAACTCGTGACATTCGGTCTCGGACAACTCGCCGCCCGACACTCCCACGTACCACTGCCAATCGGAATTGAACCACTTGGGCTCCAGCGTCACCTGCATTCCGAGCCCCACGCCGACGAAGAACCGCTGCTCGTATTCGTAGTCGCGAACCGAGTTGATCAACCGCTCGATCTTCTCTTTGATATAGAGAAAAATGCGGGCCAGGTCGTCATGGTCGTAGCGGGGAATCTCCGGCGGCCGGCGTGAGAGATCGAACACCGATAACTGCCCTACCAGCCGGCACAACTCCGTGTACGCCTCGCGGGGATGGACTCCACTGGCAAACGCCAGCACGCCCAGCGTGGTGGAAGCCTCGTTTAAGCGCGAGAGCATGAACAGCCGGGTCAGATCGCCGGGCTCCTGGCTCTCGAAGCCGATGTTGCGGTTGACCACTTGCTCGCCGAGCACCTCGATCTTCTTGCCCACAATGTCGTAAATCGCGCGGACAATGTGCAAGGCCAGCGCGGGCCAGGCGTCGACCGCGAGCATCGGCGGAAAATAGTTGGGATCCAAGCGCGGCGTGGCAGCCCGCTCGCCGGCGCGCTGGATCTGCGCAATCGGCAATACCTCGTAGCCCGACAAGTCGTCCGTCGACAGCAAGATACGCACGTTCATGCGCCGCAGGCCCACCTCCTGGTCGTTGCCTCCCTGGCTTTCGTCCTGCAGCGACTGCCGCTGGGCAATGAAGCGTTGCTTGCCGGCATCGTCGTTTGCCGCGACGTTGACGCTGCCGATCTTCAACTTTGGCACGGCCAGAAACACCCGGACGACTTCCACCGAGGCGAAGGCGGCAGTGAGATCAACCGCAGCCTGGCCGGCCGTCTGCATGGACGGCTTGAGGTCCACGCGGTCGGGTTCCTGGCCCGCCTCGAGCGAGACGAGCGTGCCGTCCTTCATCCGGGCCTGGCAATGATTCACCTGCACTTGGAAGTTGGCAATCGCTTCTTCGCTCAGTTCGATGCGCCGAATGCCATAGTTGTAGGCATGGTCCCAGGCCTCGGACTGCTCGAGCGTCTCGAGCCAGTAGCGATCGGCCGCCTGGAAATGTTGCGGCCGCAGGAACATTCCCTCGGACCAATGTACGGCCAAGTTGCGCATTGCAAGTCCTTACCGTATCAAGGCATCTGCCCGGCGCTGCGGCGCACGCAAGTGCCGAGCCGTCGATTGGCGCGAGTGGAAAGGCCCCGTGTAATTGCTGCCCGCTGGTCCGGCGGCCGAAAGCCGCGCCCGCTCGCCCGGCCGATCCATGCCCCCTGCCTGCCCCCGGTAGCCAGCCCGATTCGCTGAGCATGTTCCTGGGGCTCGGCGGTCGCAAACGGTCGGCATCCGATCTGACGCGCGCAGCGGACTGCCTGCGAGCATACGTTGGCAGCCAGCAACCCGCAAGCCGCTGCGCCAGAGACACCCAGCAGCCGGCAGCCGTCTTTCAGTGAGCCATCGAGCCAACGGACGCTTCTCTTTCGCCGGACGCGGACTTGCCTTAGGATGAAACCTGGCGGTTGGGCGGCAGCTTGCAGATCAGGGTGGCATGCTGAGGAGACCGGCGACGATGGGGCACGGATACGAAGCGGGCGATGAACCGGTGCCGGGCTATCGGCTCGATAAGTTTCTGGGCGAAGGTGCCTTCGGCCAGGTGTGGCGCGCCGTGGCTCCGGGCGGCACCGAAACCGCTCTGAAAATCATCAGCCTTAGCGGCCGGCAAGGACTCAAGGAATTCCGGGCGCTGCGCTTGGTCAAGGGGCTGCGGCATCCCAACCTGGTGCCGATCTTCGCCTACTGGCTGAAGGACGAAACCGGGCACGTGCTCGATGAGACCGCGGCCAACTCCGCCGAGGTCGAACATCGGCAAAAATCGCCCGACATGTCCGAGGCCACGACGCTGATCGTCACGCTGCGCGACAGCCCCCGCCCGGTCGAGTTGCTGATTGCCATGGGGCTCGGCGAACAGGACCTGTCCCGGCGACTCGAAGAGTGCCGCAAGCAGGGGCTGCCGGCCATCCCGGTTGACGAGCTGCTGGGCTACATGGACGACGCAGCCCGGGCGATCGATTACCTGAACGACCCGAGCCTGGTCCGCGGATCGCAAGGCGTCGCGGTGCAGCACTGCGACATCAAACCGTTCAATATCATGATTGTCGGCGGCGCGGCCCAGGTGTGTGATTTCGGGCTGGCGCGGATGCTGGGGGACGTGCGCAAAACGGCCACGGCGGCCGGCAGTATCGCTTACGTGGCTCCGGAATGCCTGACGAACAACGAACCCAGCGCGACGACGGACCAGTACTCGCTGGCGGTCACGTATTTCGAGCTGCGGACCGGAAAACTGCCTTATCCCAGCGAGAGTTTTGCCGACGTAACCAACGCCGTGCTCAAAGGCGAATTGAAACTGAGCCTGCTGCCGCCGGCCGAACAGGCCGTCATCGGGCGAGCCACGGCGCGCGATCCCGCCCGGCGTTTCCATAGCACGACCGAAATGGTGCAGGCGCTACGCCGGGCCGCTTGCGTGCGCGGCTCGAACGATCCAGGATCCGCACCCAATGACTCCGGCCGACGGCGCGGCACCCGGGCCGTGGTCTGGACGGCGCTGGTCGCCGCGGTTTGCGGCATCGCCTGGTACGCTTGGGGGCCGCGTGCCGGGCAGTGGCGGAATATTTTCAAGGCCGACGACGGCAACGCGG
>DATCFX010000343.1:0-1536 GCA_036509275.1 Pirellulales bacterium
TCGGCCGTGACGGTGATCTGGCGGCAAAAGCCGGTGTGCAGACGCACGTAATCCAGGTCGGCCGCCTCCTGCGGCCGCGCATGCAGCAGGCCTTCGAGCCTGGCCCGCTCGTGCGGGTCCAAATCGTCGTAGTCTTCCGGCCAGATCGTCATCTGCTCGACGACCAGGGCTTCTCGATAAGGGTCGAATGCGTTAGCCATAGAATTCTTTCCAATCGTGAGCGGCGAACTGGAGACAGTATACTTGGGCTGCTCGACATGCCTAGACCCGGCAGGAACTCCCTCATGGCTGTGGCCGATTTTCCGTTGCGAGGCGTACGGGTGCTCGATTTGTCGCGCGTGCTGGCCGGGCCGGTATGTACCCAATTGCTGGCCGACCTGGGCGCCGACGTGGTCAAAGTCGAGCGGCCCGGCACGGGCGACGATACCCGGCAGTGGGGACCGCCGTTTGTCGAGCCGGGCCAAAGTGCCTACTACCTGGCGTGCAATCGCGGCAAGCGGTCGCTGGCGCTCGACCTCAGCCATCCGGCCTCGGCCGAAGTGCTCGACGACCTCGTGCGGGCGGCCGACGTGCTCGTTGAAAACTTCCTGCCCGACACGCTCGCCAAACTGCGGCTGACGTCCGAGCGGCTCGAGCAGCTCAACAGCCGGCTAGTGATCGCTTCGATCTCGGCATTTGGCCGCGAAAACGCCTGGAGCCAGGTGCCCGGCTACGACCTGATGATCCAGGCCGGCTTCGGCTTGATGTCGATCACTGGCGAGCCGGATGGAACCCCGATGAAGCTGGGCGTCGCCATTAGCGACGTGCTCAGTGGGCTGTATGCCGCCAGCAGCGTCTTGGCCGGCTTGCACGCCCGCGAGAAGACCGGCGCTGGCATGCACTTTGACCTGGCGCTGGCCGACTGCGCGCTGGCCGGTCTGGTAAACGTTGCGCAAAGCTGCCTGCTCACCGGCCAGCAGCCCGAGCGGCTGGGCAATGCTCATCCGCAGATCGTGCCCTACGAGGCCCTGGCCACCAGCGACGGCTACCTGGCCTTGGCCATCGGGGCCGATCGCCAGTGGCAGCGGTTTTGCCCGGCAGTGGGCCGAAGCGAATGGGCCACCGATGTCCGCTTTGCCACGAACCCGGCCCGGGTCGAACATCGGGCGGAGCTGATTCCGCTGGTGGCCGAAGTGCTGCGCGGCCGGACGACGGCCGATTGGCAGCAACTGCTCACGTCGATCGACGTGCCGCACTCGCCGGTGCAATCGGTCGACCAGGCGCTCGCGTCGCCGCAAGCCGCGGCCCGCGGCATGGTTTTGCCGGTGACGGACAGCCACGGCCACGCGTATTCGGTGGTCGGCTCGGCCGTACACTGGCGCGATCAGCCGCCGCGGCAAGCAGCCGCCCCGCCCTATCTCGGCGAACACTCCGCCGAAGTGCTCCGCGACTGGCTGGGATACGAGGCAGAACGAATTGCCGGACTGCGGAGTGCGCATTCGATTGGGTGACGGGAACGCTTTAATCGCCCACGCGGCATGACCGGTACCGGCGAGC
>DATCFX010000344.1:0-1648 GCA_036509275.1 Pirellulales bacterium
AGGTAGCGGCAGTCGATGCGCACCACCACCATGAAAATCCCCTCGGCTTCGACGTCGCGGTAGTCGCGGCCGTTGGCGCGCAATAGCTCGGTGCGGCCGATTTCGAAGTAAGTGAAATAATTGGAGTGGTGCAGCACGCCCATCGCGTCCGTCTCCTGGTAGCGGACCCGGATCTGGATTTCGTGTTCGCGAAACATGGGCAAAAAGCACTCCGGCGAAAACCACGTGGCAACGTAAGCGCGGCCATTGTAGCCGGCCCGCCGGGCAACAAAAGACGGTGGGCGGTGTCGACTATTGCCGCCAGGGGGGATGGTTACATTTGACCCGATCCGCCGGCTTGCCTATAGTGTTCCGCATGAGCATTGGCGAGGGTACTGGAACCGACCTATCCACGATGCGCGGTCGAAATTACCCTTCGATCCGCCAGTTCACCGTGTTTCTTGAGAATCGCGTCGGCCAACTCCTGGAGGTGGTGCGGCGGTTCGAGGGAAGCCGCGTGAAGATCGTGGCCTTTTCGATCGCCGATTCGGCCGAATGCGCCTTCGTCCGCTTTTTGCTCAGCCACCCGGAGCAAGGCCGCGAAATCCTTGAACGCGCCGGCCTGGCGCTGATCGAAAGCGATTTGATCGGCGTCGAATTGCCCGATGGCCATCAGCCGCTGCTGCGGGTCTGCACGGCCCTGTTGCAGGCCGAGGTGAACATCGTGCAGGCGTATCCGCTGCTGGTCCGGCCGCGCGGCAGGCCGGTCGTGGCCCTGATGGTCGACAACATCGAGATGGGCCTGGAAACGCTGGCCAGCAAGGGCTTTGTCATGATCAGCGAAGCCGACCTGGCGGACGACGAATAACGTCGCACGCTCGCGTCATCGATTCATCATTCATCATTCCGCATTTCCTTTCACCTTCCTTCGTCGAACACGCCTTCCGGCGCGCGCTGCAAACCGCGGACGGTGATGTGGCTGACCGCGTCCCAACGTACGGCGGCCAGCGTGTGCAGGCCGTTGGGCTCGCGGATCATAAACACGCCATGCTGGTGGTGCGAAAGGTGCGAAGCGTAGCCGTCGGGAGCGAGGACTTTGCCTTGCGCCAGATGCAACTCGATCGTCGCGCCCTGCGCTTTGTAGCTCCAGAAACTCTCGAACAACTCGGCCAAAGGCGTCGCCTCGGTCGCTTCCTCGGCCATTTCCTGTTGTCCGTTGGTCGGGCTGCCCAGGTCGAAATTGAACGGCAGCGACGCCTGCGCCGCCGGTGCGGCTTCCGGCTCGCCTAAGTCTTCCTCGCTGGGGACGATGAACTTCGCGTGGCACACGGGGCATTCGCCCGGATTGCCGCCCAGACTCGTGGCCCCAGACAGGTGATGCCCTTCCGGGCACAGGAAGACGATCTCGTGCTCGCCGACCGCGTCGCCGTCGTTGTACGGCTTAATCGGGTTCTCGCGGACGGCCGGCTCTTCGATATCCAGCAGTGACGGCGCCGAGCCGCTGCTGCCCAAGGAAGAGTCCAACGGAATCGGCACGTTGCGCGGCGCCGAGCCGGCGGACAACTGCGGCGAACTGCCGCCGGCGGCAACCGGTGCGGCCGAAAGGTCCGGGACCCGGAAGGTGGCCCCGCACTGTGGGCATTTGCCGCGTTTGCCGGCCTGCTGCTCT
>DATCFX010000345.1:0-8691 GCA_036509275.1 Pirellulales bacterium
CTGCTGCTCGATATGGTGGGCGATGCGCAACTGCGCTGCTTCTACGAGCCCAATAGCATGCGTTACGCGCCCAGCGTAACGCGAGCCGTATGGGACACGGCCCGGCGGCTGGGCGTGTGGGAGCTGGTGCCGCAGATGGCCAACATGGCGGTCAACGACGATCACATGCCGCTCAACGAGATCGCGCATATTCCCACCTGCGATCTCATCGACTTCGAATACCCGCATTGGCACACGCAGACCGACGTGCCGGCCCAATGCTCGGCCTTGAGCCTCGCTAAGATCGGCTGGGTCGTCCACGAATGGCTGAAGACAGCCGTGCGGGCGCGGTGAGACGACCGTGCAGGCACGCTGAGACGGCGGGTCGGGTGCATCGCCAGAACGACTTTCGACCGCTTGGTTTCGCGAGCCGCTCGTTTCAAACCAGCGGCGATCGGCGCCCCATCACGAGCGAGATCACGAACAGGACGATGAATACAAAGAACAGGATGCGCGCGGCTTCCATTGCCGTGCCTTCCAGCCCCCACATGCCAAGAGCACCCGCGATCAGAGCAATGACCAGACAAATCAAGGCCCAGCGCAACATACTCTGCCCTCCGGCTCGAAGATCCGAGCACCAAAATTGCGTCATTGAGCAATCCGCACCGCGACATCGCGTGCGAATGCTCCCAAGTCTAATTCAGGAACACCAGTAAAGCATCAAGAAAAGACTTCTGGCCACGAACCGGGATTTGACGGTTCGCATTTCGCATCGATCGACCGGGTGGATTTTGGGGCAGCGTGGCAAGCTCGCGCGAGCGGATCGAGAGATGGCTACTTGGGTGCTTGGGCCGGCAAGGGGTCGTCGCCGCCTTCGGGAAGGGGCGCTTGCCGCGCCGTCAGTCCACGGCGAAGCTCGTCCAAGTCCGTGTGGTATCGCCGATGCACTGCCCATCGGTCACGGAAGATAAACGCCTTGAACTCGACAAACGGCAAGATACAGCATTCGGCGATTGGCGCGTTTTTCAGCACTTCCTCTAGATTGAGCAGACAGCCGAGGTCTCGTGGTAAGTCGAAGAAGCGGTAACAATCGTGTCGGCCCTTCTGGTCGATCCGTGCTTGGTATTGCCTAAACTCAGAGCCGGTCCTCCATCGGAGGCACTGCGCCAGATTCTCTGGCGATCGATCGAAGCGGCGGACCGCCTCGTCGACCGTAGCGAAAAAATGCGGATCGGTAATAGCCAGATCGAGATCCGAAAGCGGTCCAAAACACCGCCAAGTCTTCTTTTCATTACGATTGGGTGAGATGCTAAACCCAATCTTCGTGCTTCCTCGAAACAGAAAATGATGTGGGTGAATCCCCGTCCCCGCAGCCAAATAGTCGACAAAACGGGCGTATAGCTCGTAGGTCGGGAATGCCGCCGGGGTACCTGGAAGAAGCCAATGGTTGATTAGCGCATCCGGGTTGGCAAACGCCTGCCTCTGTAGCTCGCTTGGCGTGATGATGACATGCCCGTGCTCATCAAACGTCATGGCCGTTCGGACCTTCGGCGGGGCTAACCCGAACCAACGGCTGGTTGTAATGGCCGTTCGCATCGAACAACGGGTCGCTGAATTGCAGCCGAACTCGGTGGTGGCACATCGGACAAGTGAAAAGGTCGCCCGAAACGGGTGTGTATGCCAGGCGCGCGATTTCGTTGTTGCAGTAAGGGCACCGGTCGATGTCGCGGAACTCGCAGGTCGGGCAGACTGTAACGAGTTCCGGGGTGATGTTGCCGCAATTCAGACACTCCGTCCCCGGCGCGTCCTGGACAACAGCTACCCGCACCCGCCCGTCATACCCGTGCTCGTGCAGAACGCGTTCGACCTCCTGCAGACGATCCGTGGCAAACTCAAAATAGGCGTTGCGGTCATTGTCCCGGTGCGTGCCATGTGCCGGGCTGTCTGGATCTATCTCGACCGGTGAACGCGCCCGCAGATCGCGGCGAGCACGGGCTGCCCAGCGCAGATCGTCTGCGGGGTCTTGTGGATTGTGCTCGACAATTACTCGAACTCGCTGCATGCCCGCCGCTCGCGTTCTGATCGTTCGATTTGGCCAATGAATTCTATCATCGAGGCAATCATCGATCCAGATCGGAGCGGCCAACAAGCCGAGGGAGCGCATTTATCGAAAATCGCCCAGCAGACCCCACGATCCGCCGCATCAATCTTTGATCCAGCGCACGTGCCGGGCGACGTGCAGGGCGGCGTCCTTGAATTTGCTGCGGCCGGTGATCTGGGTGCCGTTGGCTAGCGCCATGACGATGGCCTTGGTGTCCAACGTTTTTGCGGCGCCGGAGCGGCCCGATTCGCTGGTGATCCGTGTGCTGCCGGCCAGCGAGACTTCGCCGGCTGCGTCGATCTTGCCGACCTCCCAGTCGAGGCCTCGGCTGAGCATGCCGCGAACTTGATCGCGCAGTGCTCGGTCGCGGCAAACGGTGTAATACCGAGCGGCCATCAGCAGCCCGACAGCCTGGTAGCTGACATCATATCCGGCCTTCTCGGGGTTCACGCCGTCGGCCAGTTGCAGCTTCAAACCGTCGCGCGCCATGTCGGCCGCGGCGCGGCTCAGCTCGGCTTCGCCCGTCACTTCGCCGGCCAGGCCCCAGGCTGCCGCCACCAGCCAACGGCGATGCGTGTAGGGCTGATTGTTCTTCAGCCCACGCTTGAGCACGTCCGGCCGTAGCATCCAATGCGCGGCAGCGGCGATTTTGGGCGCGTAGCGCGCCGCGAGCTGTTGGGCGTTGCGGTCGCCCGCCTGACGCGCGCAGAGCACGGCGCGGGCCGCGGCTTCGACGAAGAAACTCGTGCTATGAAACGGATCGCCCGTATCGCCGAAGCCGCCATTCGGTTGCTGTCGGGCAAAGCCCCAATCGAGAATCTTCCACCCCAGCTGGGACACCTCGGGGTTGCCGGCAATCAAACCGGCCTCGACCAGGTCGGCCCCGTAACGCTGATTTTCGATGAACCAGTGATCGGCCGCCTGCTGCTCGTAGTCGACATTGCTGGAAGCCGCGCCGCTGTCGGAAAATCGGACATGATGATCGGGCGTCCGCGCCAGTCGAAGCATGATCGCCCGCTCGATCAGCGGCTCGCGATCCAGCTCGGCGACAGTCGGGATGGCCGGCTCGGCTTCGACCGTGGCTGCCAGCGCCAGCAGGAGGCCGGCGCAGCCAATCGCCAGCCGCAGACTCCGTGCGCCGGATCGGGAGAAGAGCCTGGATGGTGGCGGCCCTGGCGATTGCATGTTCGCATTCTACGCCTTCCCGTAAGCGGTCGGCAGTGTTGTTGGCAACTGCCGCGAATTGGTGTGAATGCTCTATTTGGCGGCAGTGCGAATACCCCACTCTACACAAAAAGTGCATAAAAAAGGCTTGAAAGCGGCGCCTTTTCTGTTGAATCGCGCGCGGCCCGTTGTAAATTCAACCCTTGTCCGCTGCCTGTGGCGCGCCCTCATGAAGCGGGGTCGCATCGATCAAAACCGGGGCTTCCTCGCCAGCCTGCGAAAGGCCGGCACGGTAATTCGATTTCAAGGATGGAACCGCATGAGCCAAGCGCCCTCGAAGACCACGACGATCTACCGGATCTGGATCGTGGCCTATAGCGGCCACCGCCCGCCCAACTGGCACCAGCAGCCGCGAAATGGCCGCCGGCTCGAACTGGCCGACCAGGCCTGCTATTCGCGTCGCCAGGCACGCGCCTTTCTGCAAGGCTTCAATTCGCACATGCTGCGGACCTCGCAGAAGCGCTGGGCCGTGGCTGTCGAAGTCCGCTGAACCGCCGGCCGCGCTCAGTTGCTGCCGTCCTCGGCCTGCTCGATGATCCGCGCAGCCTGTTCTTGCACGCGGTCGTCGTGATCCGAGCGGGCCATTTCGCCGACGCGCGCCAATAGCTCCGGATCGCTGGCCGTGGCCATCAGCGTCACGGCCGTCAGTCGCACTTCGGGGCTCGTGTCGTGCGAAAGCCATAAGAGCCACATCTTGGCATCGATGCCGCTCAAGCCTGGCAGGGCCTCGGCCCAACGGCAGCGATCGTCGGCGCGCGGCGAGCAGAGATGGACGCCAACTTCGATTTCGCGCGGCGTGAACTTGCGGCGCTTGATTTCAGCCTTCACGGCGGCGGTCTCAGGCCCGGGCGGCTGGGCGAGCAGTTTGAACAGCTCGATGCCGGGCATGCGGGCCAGCCGGTTGGCTTCTTCGGCAGCGACGATCGCGCTGGCCAAGCGCACGCCCGGATCGACCACCGGCGGCGGGACCGGTTTGGCAATTGCATAGCCCACTTCGGCCAGGGCCGAAATCGGCCGGGCATCGGCCGGCACGGCCAGCAGTGCCGGTTCGTCCAGATCCGGAAATGCAATGCGGTCGGCAATTGGCGCCAGCTTCGGCCGGCGCAAGCCCTCGGGTTCGGGCGACGCGCATAAATGCGGCTGCGCGAGCATCGTGGTAATCGACGCGTGCCGGGCATGCACGTCGGCGGCGTCCAGCCGCGCGTCGGCATAGCCGGCTTTGGCCCGCAGCACGCGGTCGCACAAAGCGGTGAGCCGGGCCGACTGCGCGCTGTCGGACGATTGGGGCACGGTCAGAATCCGCATCACCAGGTCGGCGGCGGCGGTCTTCGCCGGCGGAGCAAATTGGTCGATCTGCTCGTCCAGCGCACGCGCCAGGGCCAGCCGATAGTCGTCGCCTGCCTCGGGCGTCGCCGATTCCAGGCGAGCCAAGGACTCGAGCAATGCACGCTTGCTTTGCATCGCAATCACCGGCCGGTCCGAGTTCAGATCATCCACCAGTGCCGCGATGCCCGCCGGGCCCAACCGTGCCAGCTTGCCGACGGCAAAGGTCGCGTCCTCGTCATCAGCGTCCGCCAGCTTGGACTGCCAGTACCGGACTTCGATCTCCGATCCTTTCGCCCACCAGAAGGCGGCCAGGCTGCTCACCACGATACCCGCCAGCACCATGCGCCCGGCCGGGCGCCGCATCCAAGCTTGCAAGCGGGCTGCCATCGTTTTCGCCCCTGGAGATGTGTGCCGCAGGCCGGTGGTAGCCGAACTCGCGAGAGTTCCGCATTGGCCTGTGCTGAGAATTCCGCGCGCTGGCCAGCAGATCCGGCGGAAGGCTCACGACTTCCGCCACGCCAGCGGTTTCGCGGTCCTGCCTCCAGCCATCCGCGCGGCATTCTGCTGAAATGCCCCTCGGCCGGCAATGTCATTCGCGCCGGCAGCCGTCGATCAGGAAAAAAAGGCGGGGCCGCCTCGGGCGTCGCAATTACCCACCTACTTTTGAGACGCCCACACGCCGCGGCATGCTGGCATCATACGGCCACAAAATTCGCTCGCGTCCATCAGCCGCAAAAGCCGAATTATGCGTAAGTCCTGCCCATTGGTTACGGCTTGATCGGGGGCCGGGACATCAGCCGGCGCGGTGTTGGGGGACGTTATGTCGAGTGGAAAAAGCGGTTGGCGGCCGCACCTGTCAGCTTGCAGCCGAGCTTTCGGCCGCCGGGTTGGCAGCGCCGTGCTTGCAGCCGTGATGACAGTGGCCGCCTTCAGCGGTCCCGCTTGCGGCGCCACGCCGGCGCACGGCAGCACCAGCCGGCAGGCCCGGGAAGATGCCTTGCGGGCCATTCCGCTGGACAAACTGCCGGTCGATAAGCGGGCGAAAGTCGCGGCGCTGCTGTCCGACGGCAGCGTCTTTCGCCGCATGCCCACTCGGCTGATGCAATGCGATCCCGACTTCTATGCGTTTCTGCTCGAGCATCCGGAAGTGATCGTCAATATCTGGTCGGCGCTGGGCGTCAGCGGAGTGCGGCTCACGCGGACCAGCCCCGACACGCTCGAGGCGAACGACGGCGCCGGCACTTCCGGAACGATTGAATATCTGTACCGCAGCCGCGACACGTACCTGCTATACGGCGACGGCGTGTACACCGGCGCCATGTTCACCAAGCCGGTACGCGGGCAATGCCTGCTGGTGCTGAAAAGCGGCACAATTCGCGAGTCCAGCGGCCGCTACTCGATCCTCTGCCGGCTCGATGCCTTTATGCACCTGGATCACATGGGCGTGGATCTGCTGGCCAAGACGTTTCAGCCGCTGATCGGGCCGGTGGCCGACCACAACTTTCGCGAGACCGTGTCCTTCGTCGAAAGCTTGAACCGCGCCGCCGAGATCAATTACCCGGGCGTCCACGCGCTGGTCAAAAAGCTCGACAAGATCAGCGCTCAGACGCGAATCGAGATGGCACGACTGACCGAACAGGTGGCCATTCGCGCCGCGCTGGCCGATGCCCGGCGGCCCAGGCCGGATCAACCGCCGCCGCTGAGCACCGCCCGGCGCCCGGTCGCCAAGCCGGCCGAACCGCAGAATCGCTAGCTCACAGCGCCTCGTAGCGCCGGACCTGCTCGTCGATGATGCCCAGGCTGCGGCGCCAGAAGTCGGGCTTGGTAATGTCGATGCCAAAGCGGGCCACCAGTGGCGCCGCGTAGTCCTGCCCGGTCGAGCGCAGCAGGTCTTTGTACTTGCTGACAAAACCAGGCCCCTGCCGCCGGTACTCGGCCCACAGCCCCAGGGCAAACAGGTGGCCGAAAGCGTAGGGGAAATTGTAGTAGTTCAGATCGTAACTGTAATAGTGCGGCTTCCAGAGCCACATGTACGGATGATAGGTGGCCGGGTCGATCGCGTCGCCGTAAGTCTCCGACTGGGCCTTGGTCATCAGCCGGCACAACTCGTCGGCGCTGAGGTCGCCGGTTTGGCGCTCGTCGAATACGGCCGACTCGAACAGGAAGCGCGAGCTGATATCGAGGCAGACCTGCGTGGCGCCGGAGAGTTGGGCCTCGAGGATCGTCAGCCGATCGTCGTGCGCCGCGCCTTCGAGCGCCGCTTCGGCAATCAGCGTTTCGCAAAAGATGCTGGCCGTTTCGGCCAGCGTCATCGGCGCGCCGCGCTGCAAGGCCTCGAGCCCGCGCTGGCAATCGTTGTGAAACGCGTGGCCCAACTCGTGGGCCAGCGTGCTGACCTGCTCGAAGCTGCCGTCGAAATTCGCCAGCACGCGGCTTTGCTCGATGGCCATGACGCCCATGCAAAACGCGCCGCCGCGTTTGCCGTCGCGCGGCAGGCCGTCGATCCATCGCTGGCCGAACGCCCGCGTGGCCAGCCCGCTCAGATCCGCCGTGAAGCCGCCGAACTTGGCGACGATAAAATCCCGGGCTTCGTCCCAACTGAAGCGGCGATCGGAATGCGCGAGTGGGGCGAACAGGTCCCACCAGGCGAGTTGCTCGAGTCCCAGCTTGCGGGCCTTGCTCCGCAAATAGCGGCGGAAGATCGGAAACGCCTCGCGGATCGAGCCCAGTAGGGCATCGAGTGTCGGCCGATCGATCTTGTTCTGGTCCAACGACACGTCCAGCACGCTCGCCCGGCCGCGGCGTTTGGCCAGCGTCTGGGCTGTGCCTTTCACGCCGTTCATGCAGGCGGCCACGGTGGTGCGGATCGATTCCCAGCCGGCGATCTCGGTCTTGTAGGCCCGCTCGCGCACCGCGCGGTCGGGATCGAACGAAAGATTGCGGATCACCGTGATCGGCAGGGTTTCGGTCTTGCCGTCGCGCTCGAAGGAAACTTTCAGTTGGCTCGTGACGTTGCCTTGCAGCTTGCCGAACGCTCCGCCGGCGTCCAGGCTCAACTCGGCGGCCAGGGCTTCGAGATCCTCGCGCATCAGCCAGCGGCTTTGCTTGGCCGTGTCGGTGAGGAAGAAGGCGTGCGCTTGCAGCTCGGGCCGCATCTTCACCAGCCGGGGCAACTGCTCGCCCATCGAGCCGATCCAGCCGTTGAGCCGCACGCCGAGTTGCCGGCGGCGCGTCTCCAGCCGCTCGAGCTTTGACAGTTCGCGCTGGGCCGCGTCGTTGTAGCTGTCGGTGGCGACAATCGCACTGACAAAGCCTTCCAGCCGGTCGGCCAGCATCAGCAGGTCGTTGACCAGCCGCAGGCATTCGGCCGCCAGAGCCGCCAGCGTTTCGTCGGCCTGCGGCGCTTGCGCCAGGCGGCGGACGTGGTGCTGATCGAAGAATTTTTCCAGGCTCGCCGTCTTTTGCTCCAGCGTCGCGTATCCCTGGCGGAAATCGTCGCCCGTGAGGCTGGAATAAATCGGCGTCAGGTCCCAGCGAGTGGCATCGGCTTTGGCCTGCGCGTCGGGAGCCGTGTTGGCAGGAGCTTTGGGATCGTCGGCCATAATGGGGCGAGTCCTTTGATTCCAGACGAGATGCTCGGGTATGCTGGCCTCTTTATGCCACAATCCCCCTTGATGCCACAACCCTCAGGGCGACGCCAATGCTGATCGACTCCATCGAGCTGTTTCACGTCGCCATGCCGCTGGTGAGCCCGTGGCGCACGGCCTACGGCGAAGATGCCACGATCGAATCGGTGCTAGTGCGGATGCACAGCGGCAATGACGCGGCCTGGAGCGAATCCAGCCCGCTGGCGGCGCCCTGCTACAGCCCGGAATGGGCCGGCGGCGTGTTCGCTTGCCTCCGCGATTGGCTGGCCCCGGCTATCGTGGGCCAGGAGATCGACTCGGGCGAAGAATTGCAGCAGCGGTTGGCGCACTTCAAAGGCAACGCCTTCGCCAAGGCGGCCTTGGACACCGCCTGGTGGGTGCTCGAAGCGCAGCGCCGCGAGCTGCCGCTGCACC
>DATCFX010000346.1:0-6368 GCA_036509275.1 Pirellulales bacterium
ACCACGTAGCCGGGCAGGTCCTGGTTCATGCTGCCTAGCCCGTAACCCATCCAGGAGCCGATCGAAGGATGCCCCTGGATGATGCGGCCGCTATTCATTTGCAGCATGGCCGATCCGTGCGCAAACGAATCGGAATACAGCGACTTGATCACGGCCAGCTTGTCCATGTGCGCCGACAAGCGGGGCAGGGCGTCGGAACACCACTGGCCGGACTGACCGTACTGCGCAAACTTACGCTTGCTGGCCAACAACTTCGAGGGCCGCACGTCGCGGCGGCGAATCTCCATCTGGATCGTCTGGCCGTCGCGCTTCTGCAGCTCGGGCTTGTAATCGAACAAGTCCATCTGCGAAGGGCCGCCGTACATGAACAGGAAAATACAGCGTTTGGCCTTGGCCGGAAAATGCTGCGGCCGCGGCGCGAGCAAATTGGCCGATGCCACCCGCGGAGCAGGGGCCGCCTGGGCAAAGAAGCCGTCCTGCTGGAGCATGCCGGACAGCGCCACCCCCGCGAAGCCGGCGCCAGCCTGCCACAAGAACTCGCGGCGCGTGCGTCCGCAAAACTGGTTGCGACCGTGGCTTGTCGAGCGCTGTTTTCGCATCATCCATTCCTTCCGGTGCTCACCGGCTCTCAGTCGATATAAACCAATTCGTTCAAGTTCAAAATCAACAAGCACAGCGACTGGAGTGCTTGTCTGCGGCAATCCTGCCGCCGGGGATCGACGCCTGCCGGTCGCGACTGGCCAACCGCGTCGGGCAAAGGCTGCTGGGTGCGGAAATCGGCCGTCCACTGATGTCCGCCGGCCGTCACTTTGAGATGGCGCAGGGCAAAGCTCGCGTTGAACGTCCGCAGGCCGACCTTGCCCGCCGGCAGCGGATTGGCGTCGACAAAATCGAGTTGCGGGCGCTCGGCGCCGTCGACATAAATCCGGATTCGCGGCCCATTCAGACGCACCTGTACCCGATGCCAACGGTTCGTTTCCAACTTGAGCGGCGCACTGGCCAATTGTTTCCAGTTGTTCTGGTGCTTGCCCAGGCGCAGCAGGTTGGGTTTGAAATTGATGTTGTAAGCGGTCAGCGCGTCGACGCCATCGGTCGGCTGATTGACGCGCAAGATCAGGCCGGCATCACCCGCCGAGCCGCGGAGTAGGATTTCGGCCTCGACGACGCCGTCGCCCAGTGTCGGCTCGAGCCAGATGGCTTTGCCGCCGGGAATCGGCTGGACGCCGTAGCCGCCGTCGGCCGAGGCGCTCCAATTGCCGCCGAAGTATTGCCAGCGGGCCAGCGGACCGTTGGTTTCGCTCGTCCCGCCGGCCATGCTCGGTGCCGTGGCCAAATCAAGCTGCCGGTCAAGCGTGTCGACCATAAAACCATCGAGCGAGATGCCGGCTCCCCAGCTCGCCACGCCCACTCGGCCGGCGTCATTCAGCGGCTGCGGATCGGTGATGTCCAGCACCGGGCGGGTGCCATTGATCCACACGCGAATCCGCGGGCCTTGCGCCTCGATCTTGACAGGCAGCGGCTGGCCGGTCGGCAACGGGGCATCCGCCTCGGCCAACAAGGTGAGTTCGGCCCCGTGGCGGCGCAGCGACACGCTCCCGGCCCGGGAGTTGAAGTCGATCGAGTAGCCGCGAAACAGATCGCCTTCAGCCGTGGCACGCAGGATCAGGCTGCCCAGCTCCGAGGCTTCGCCCAGCGTGATGCGGCCATCGATCGCGCCATTGGCGAACACGGCACCCCGCCACAAGGCGAACGGGCCCCGTAACGGATCGACCGATTTGACCCCCTCGTAGCCGCCGACCCAGCGGCCGCGATAGTAGCTCCAGCCATGCGCCGGGCCAGCGAGCAAATCCGCGGGACGCAGGCGCTCCAAAAAGCCGCTGGTCAACGAAAAGGGCACGTCGGGACGAAACGTCAGCCGCCGCGCAATCGCGGCAAATTGCGGCTCTTGACGCTGGCAATACTCGATAGCCAAGGCCACTTCACGCTCGGTCGGCGCGCGCGATGCCGCCAGGCGATACGCCAGGCGAATCTGCTGCCGAAGATCGCTGCCGGCCTCGCGCTCCAGCCGCTCGGCAAACGCGGCCGCTTGCGTTTGCATGAAGTCGTCGTTCAAAAGCATCAACGATTGCGGCGCCACGGTCGTCACCGGGCGCTCGCCCAGCGGCTGCACCGTGTTGCTGTAGTCAAACGTCTCGAGCATCGGATCCATCAGCGATCGCTTGACGAAGCCGTAGATGCTGCGGCGCGTCCGGTCGCGCTCGGGCGAGAGTTCCCAACCGTAGCCCGGCTTCGACGATCCCGCCAGCACCTCGCCGCTCAGATGCGGAAAGAACCCCCGCCCGCCCATCGCCGGATTCAACTCCCCGCTGACGGCCAGCACCGTGTCGCGAATGCTCTCGGCCTCCAGACGCCGCAGGTTCTGCCGCCAGAGCAGGTCGTTGCCGGGATCGGCAGCCACGGCCCGCGGGTTGTCGGCTCGCGACGACATGCGGTAAGCGCTGGACAGCATGATGACTTTGTGCAGGTGCTTCACCGACCAGCCGGAGTCGATCAGCTCGGCGGCCAGCCAGTCGAGCAGTTCGGGATGCGTGGGTCCCGTGCCGGCGTGCCCAAAATCGTTGGTGCTCTTGACGATTCCCTGGCCGAAATGATGCTGCCAGATGCGGTTGGCCATGACGCGCGCCGGCAGCGGATTGTCGCGTGCGGCCAGCCAACGGGCCAGCGCCAAACGGCGGCCGCTGGTTTGTCCGTCGGCGGGCGGAGTGATGGCGAGTTGCCGGCCGCCCAGCACGCTGAGCACTGCCGGCTGGACTTCGGCGCCCGGCGTGCCGGCGTTGCCGCGAATGAGCACGTGCGTCGCGGGGGCCTTGGTACCCGATTCGCGGACGGCCAGTGCCCAGTCGAACGGAGCCGCGCCGCCGTTGCGTTTCAGCTTTTCGAGCCGGGCCTTAAGTTGCTTTTTTTCAGGCTGGGATTTAGCCGCGTGCATTTGAGCTTCCAACGGCGCAACCTGCGACTTCTGCGCAGCGAACCAGCGGCTGGCCTTTTCCGGCTCGATCAATGGCGCATAAGTGGCCGAATTCTCGTTGTATTGCGGCTTCTGGTAAGGCCGAACATTGCGGAAGAACGCCAACAGCCGGTAATAATCGGCCTGCGAGATCGGATCGAACATGTGGTCGTGGCAGCGGGCGCAGCCAACCGTGAGACCCATGAACGCCGCGCTGCTGCTCACGATTACGTCGTCCAGCCCGTCGAACTCGGCCATCCGCGCGTCGTCCGGTTCGTCGTCCCATACGCCGAGCCGATAAAAGCCGGTGGCCGTCAGCGCGCCGGAGTCGGGGTGCTCCAACTCGTCGCCGGCCAGTTGCTCGATCAGGAAACGGTCGTAGGGCTTGTCCTCGTTGAACGCGCGGATCACATAATCGCGATACCGCCAGGCGAACGGCTTTTCGTCGTCGCGCTCGTAACCGTTGGTCTGGGCAAAGCGGACCACGTCCAGCCAGTGACGCCCCCAGCGCTCGCCGTATTGCGGCCGGCGCAACAACTCATCGAGCACGTTCTCATAAGCCGCCGGCGACGGATCGGCGACGAACCGCTCGACTTCCGCCGGCGTGGGCGGAAGCCCGATCAGATCGAAAAACACCCGGCGAATCAGCTCCCGTCGGGTCGCAGGCGAATTGGGGGCGAGGTTCTTTTTCTCCAGCGCTTGCAGGATAAACAGGTCGACCGGGCCGGCGGCCCACTTCGCATTGGCTACCTGCGGCTCGCTCGGGCGGCCAATCGGCTGAAAGAACCAATAGGCCCGATCCCGGTCGGTGATTGCGAAGGCCGCGCGCGGCGGGGCCGGTTGGTTGTGCTCCGATCCGGGCCACGGCGCGCCCATCTGCACCCAACGCGTGAGAGCGGCGGTCAAGGCGTCGGGCAACTTCTTCGTCGGCGGCATCTGCACGTAATCGTCGCTGTAGCTGATCACCTGCACGAGCAAGCTGTGCGGGGCATCGCCGGCAATGATCGCCGGCCCGGAATCCCCGCCGGCTAGCATCGCGTGCAACGAGTCGAGCCGCAGGTTCGCCTTGTGCCGATCGGGCCCGTGACATTTGTAGCAGTGCTCGGCCAGAATCGGCCGTATCTTGGTCTCGAAGAACTGCTCGCCGGCCCGGCGCTGGGCTTCCGCAGCCGGCGCGGCTTCCGCCGTCGACCCAGGCGTGGCGAGCACGCCGACGATGACCACGAGACTGGCCGCTCGCAGTTGCGCATACCACGGTTGACGAACGAGCTGGCCGGGCATGGCGAGATCCTCACTGATCGCGGATTTGCTCATCGGCGGGGCGGGCAGGGGGGCGGTTTTCAGTCTCGGGGCAGGGGGGCGTGGTCACTTTGCAGGGCCACGTCTCAAAGCGATTGGATCGGATAACTTATTTTCTAAAGGTTTGAATATAAGTCAGCGCCCGTTATAATGCAACCACGTTTTTGCCGGTTGGAAGCCTCCGGCTCCGCTGGCGAATCGCTCGGTCATGTAGGCCCATAACACTCCCGCTCAAGACCGGCCGGACATTCAGTTTAAGGCCGGTTCGCCCGCTAGACAAACTTTTATCTCCCGCGTTTCGATCCGCCCATGAAGACGCTGCCGTCCAAAGTTCAGCCCCGCCTGCTGCGGAAACTCAACGAGCGACAAGTGCTCACCGCCCTGCAATCTCATGGTCCCATGTCCCGGGCTGAAATCACGCGCCAGACCGGGATCAGCGGCCCGACCGTGACCCGGGCCGTTTCGGCGTTGCTCGAGTCGCGGTTGGTCGAGGAAGACGCTCCGCGGGCCGCCGCAATCGGCCGCCCGGGAAAACGCGTGCGTCTGGCCAGTACCCACGTGTCGGTGTTGGGAATCGTGGTGGGCAGCAAGCGCTGCGAGGTCCTGGCGGCGGGGCTCGATGGGCAACTCGCCGACGAAGAAAGCGAGCAATTCGAAACGCCCGCCAGCTACGATGGTTTGCTCGGTGCTTGCATCGACCATGCCCGACAACTGATGGCCCGGCGCAAGTCGACCGTCATGGGTCTGGGCGTGAGCGTGCCTGGGCTGATTAATCGGCGCGAAGGCCGCAGTCTGGTTTCGCCCAACCTGCACCAGATTGACGGCAAGAACTTGGGCGACGATCTGCGACACCGGCTGCAAATCCACGCCACCGTGTTGCAGGAATGCCACGCGCTGTGTCTGGCCGAACAGGTTTACGGCGCCGCCAAGGGGGTCACCGATTTTGCCATGCTCGACATGACCGAAGGCCTGGGATTGGGGGTCGTGCATGCCGGCCGATTGTTGCAGGGATCGAGCGGCCTGGCCGGCGAATTGGGCCATATTACCGTCGATGTGCAAGGCCAGCCGTGCGGCTGCGGCAACCGCGGCTGCCTGGAAACCGTGGCCACCGACACGGCCCTGGTGCGGGCAGTGAACCGGCGGCTGCAAACCTCGCTGAATCTCGAGCAGATCATTGCCGGCGTTCAAAACGGTGAGCTGCGGATCGATGACGAGCTGAACCACGTGTTGCAATACCTGGCAGTCGCGGCGGCGGCGGTGATTAACATTTTCAATCCCAGCCAGCTTTTCATCCACGCCCGGCTGCTGGACGCCCAAGGCGATTTATTCCAGCGGCTCCTGGAACTGGTCGC
The DNA here is from genome assembly GCA_036509275.1 of Pirellulales bacterium. Taxonomy (GTDB): domain Bacteria; phylum Planctomycetota; class Planctomycetia; order Pirellulales; family PNKZ01; genus DATATB01. The sequence continues at coordinate 5,659 of DATCFX010000346.1, forward strand.
CGGGCGTGCCCTGGGTCCCAGCCTGGCCGATTGCCAGATCATTCGTGCCGCCGGCAGCAAGCGGTTGGGCGTAGTCGCCGCGGCCATTGATGCCGCCACGCGCAACTGGGAAACCGGGCTGAGCTGATTTTACAATTTACAAAGCGACCGCGATCGGCGACGCTCCGGAAACAGAACGAGGATGTCTCAGAAAATGTTTGACGTGCAAATCGTTCGCTCGTGGCCCAGCGGCTTTCGCTCGCGAGCGGCCTTGTTATCTTGATGGCAATGTTCGGCCAGCCGCTGGCGGCCGAAGAACCTCAAGCCGGGAGGCCCACGCCGATGGAGCAGCACGAGTCGAAATTTGGCCGGATGCCGGACGGCGCCGAGGCCAGGCTGTTCACCTGTTCGGCGGGCGGCGTGCAGCTCGCCGTCACCGATTACGGCGCCCGGATCGTGTCGCTGGAAGTCCCCGACCGGCAGGGGCGACCAGCCAACGTCGTATTGGGCTTCGATTCGGTCGACAAGTATCGGGCACATCAGGCCTATTTCGGTTGCACAACCGGCCGCTACGCCAACCGCATCGCCCGCGGCAAGTTCACGCTCCAAGGGAAGGCGTACCAGTTGGCAACCAATAACGACGCGAATCATTTGCACGGCGGCACGGTCGGCTTCGACCGCCATTTGTGGCAGGCCCAACCCTTCCGCGCCGGCGATGCGCTGGGCGTCCG
>DATCFX010000347.1:0-4839 GCA_036509275.1 Pirellulales bacterium
TCGCCCAGTTCATCAAACGCCTGCGGCCCGAGGAGGATGATGAAAGACCGCAGGAACGATTGCCAGCCTTTCAGGCGGTCAGCTTGGGGGATGAAGCGGCCGTCGAGGCTTATTTGGCCGACGGCGGATCAGTCGACCTGCGAAATGCGGAAGGCGAAACGCTTCTGATGTGCGCTGCCCGCTGGAGTTGGCCGCGTTTGGTCAAACGCCTGTTGGCCGCTGGCGCGGCGGTCGACGCGCGCGACGCGCACGCTCAGACGCCGCTGTATTTCGCGATGCATGGCCAATCGTCCGATTCGATCAAGCTGCTCGCTGCCGCCGGTGCAAACCTGGCTTATCGCGACCGCATGGGCCACTGTCTGGTCCAGCGGGCTCGCGAACTCCATTTTTGGGGGCAGGCCAACAAACTCGTTGAGCTTGGTGCGCCCGAACGGTAGCAGCCTGCGGCCAAGGTGCCTTGGCCATCCACGCCGGTCGTTGCGGCCGCTGCCAGACGACTAGCCGGTCGTCCGGACCCAATCGCCGGCCGTGGCGGAAGTCCACGGGACGACACTGATGAAGGCGGAATACGCCATGTGCGTCGCGGTTGATGAGCAGGGCCAACATCCAATAGCTGCAGAAATAGCAGCCGGCCAGCAGTATCGAGTTCGGTTGCAAACGCCCCAGCAATTGTCGCATCAGCGATGGCTCGCCTGTTCCCTTGCCGCGGTACCGCCCCACGGCCATCTCCAACACTGCGCCGCTGGCCACGCTGAAGAGCGTCACCAACCGCGCGATTGGAAAGCCCACGCCCGGCCATTGACTGCGAGGCCGATTCTAAGGGGTCAGCACTCATTGACACAACGATGGGGCCTGACCCCTAAGAATTCTCTCAGTAGGCGGGAAGCACTATTTTGACAACCTAAAATAGCGCGGAGGAAAAGCATGCAGGTAATCTCGACGGACGCGGATCGCGCGGTGGCAGCGCTCACAAGTGAAGAGTTGTTGACGATCTCTAACGCACTCAACGAGGTTTGCAACGCGCTGGACATTAGCGAATTCCCGACACGAATGGGCGTGTCGCTTGAAGTCGCGTTGACGTTACAGCGGCAGTGTAGCGGTCTCTACGAAGCGCTTCGTCAGCCGCGGGACGATCAAGCGGGACAGAACGGTTCAACGGCAGAGGGGGATTGTTAACGACGCCAGCGGACGGATAGGGGAATTGAAATGGAGAAAAGGGCCGCGACTCGAATTTGGATCGAGTCGCGGGCCGATTTAAAAACCATGTACGAGCGCGCGCGAGCCGAATCAAAGCTGCTCATGTTGTCGAGGGGCGGAGTTGCCGTAAAACTGCTGGCCTTTCGATCAGCGTTCATCCGCGAAAATCCGCGGCTGTTTGAACCTCTGGAATCGCATCCGCGGGCTTGGAAGGCAAGACAAAGCCGCCGCGGATTGACGCGGATGAGCGCAGATTTTTTCTCTTCGCGTGATGGCGTACTGGCATGCTTCTAGAGCGCATTCTCGGCCGGGTGCCATGCCCACTCCGCGTGGGCATGCCCGCTAGACGCAGCCCCATTCTGCTTGTCCACGGCGGCCGTGGGCATGGCACCGCCTGCTACCCTTCGGAATTCTCACGAATTCCGCTACGCGCGCTTGTGCATCAACTGCCAATGCACGCGGGCGACGTCGCCCATGTAGCCGGGGATGGAATACTTTTCGGCGGCGAGCCGGATGTGCTCGCGGGCTTGCTTGGCGTCGCCGGTGGCTTCGTAGTACAAGCCGAGATAAAGGTGCGCGTAGAAGAGCCGCTCGTGTAGTTGCTCGGGCGTGGGATCGCCGGCCTCGGCGGCGCGAAGCACGTCCGCAGGCTGGGCGCGGCCGGCGAAGAGGGCATAGATCTTCATCATCGGTACGCGCGGGTCGTGATCGATTTTTAATAGCGATTGCCGGGCCTTGTCCACGCCCTGGCTGCGGGCCATGCAGATGAATCGCCAGACCGCGTTTTCCACGTCGTTGTGATCGACATTCTGATAAGCCGCAAACTGCCGGGCGCCCTCGTCATAGCGGCCGGCATAGTAGTAGGCGATGCCGCGTTGCCAATGCCCCGGCTCTTGGGCCGGTTCGAGCTTCAGGTAGCGATCCCAATCGGCGATGGCTGCGTCAATTTGTCCGAGCTTGAAATGCTCGGCGCCGCGCAGGTTGTAGGCCGCGGCCAGCCGGTCGTCGAGGGCGATGGCCCGATCCAGCTCGGCAATGGCCTCGCGATGCTTGTTCTCGCGGGCTAAGTTCTGGCCGCGGACGAGTTTCGGCAGTGGATTGCGGTCATCCGCGGCGGTTGGGTCGTCGCCGCTGGCCGCCGGCGGTGCGAGGCAGGCGAGTAGGGTCGCGACGAGGGATAGGGAGCGAAGCAGCGAGGGCGGTTGCATGATTTCTAGCACCGGGGACTGCGAGGGTTTGTCGTGATGGGCAAAGCGGACCCACGGGCCGCAGCCCGTGGGCTTTAGTGGGGTGCATCATCGCGCGCGGCGGGCGGGCAGGTAAAGAGGCCCGAGGAAAGGTTGTGGGGCGAAAAACCAGGGATTAGACTGGCCTGCGGAATTCCCGCCTTGCCTTTGACCCGCCTGCCTTCCCTCGTGGAGACGCCTGCAATGCGTGTTCGATTTTGCCTCGCCCTCTCGGCACTGGCCGCCGCTATGACTCTGACACATTCCACGGATGCCCAGGCTGCCGATCAAGCCCCGCCGGCGGCCAAGCAGATTCGCGTGGGTATCATCGGGCTGGATACCTCGCACGTCGTTGCCTTTACCTCGGCCATCAACAAGCCGGACGCGCGGCCCGAGCTGCGCGGCCTGCGGATCGTGGCGGCCTATCCCGGCGGCAGTCCGGATTTGCCGACGAGTTGGGATCGCGTCAAGGGCTTTACCGAAAAGGTGCAGAAGCTGGGCGTCGAGATTGTCGATTCGATCGACGCGCTGCTGCCCAAGGTCGATGCCGTGCTGCTGGAGAGCGTCGACGGCCGCCCGCACTTGGAGCAAGTCAAGCCGGTGCTGCGAGCCCACAAGCCGGTGTTCATCGACAAGCCCATCGCCGCGAGCCTGGCCGACACGCTCGAAATTTTCCGCTTGGCGGAAGCGGCGGGCGTGCCGTGCTTCTCGAGTTCGTCGCTGCGCTTCAGCCCCGAGGTGTTGGCCATGCGGACCAATCCGCCGGTGGGCCAAGTGCTGGGTTGCGATGCGTACAGCCCGTGCAGTTTGGACGAGCACGTCCCCGACCTGTTCTGGTACGGCATTCACGGCGTGGAGATGATGTACACGATCATGCAGCCGGGCTGCGTTTCGGTGACCCGCGTCCACTCGCCCGATACGGACCTGGTGAGCGGCACGTGGAAAGACGGCCGCGCGGCCACGTACCGCGGGCTGCGGGCCTCGCCCAAGCAATACGGTGCGATGGTGTTTGGCACCAAGGCCAATCTGCACCTGCCGCAGCCTGAAGGGGGCAAGCAGCCGGCGAGCGTCAAAGTGAGCTACGAGCCGATGCTGGTGGAGATCGCCAAATTCTTCGCCACCGGCAAGCCGCCCGTTTCGGCGGCCGAGACCATCGAGATCGTGGCCTTCATGGAAGCGGCCGACGAGAGCAAACGACAGGGCGGAGTGCCGGTCACGCTGGCCAGCATGATGGAGCGGGCCCGCGCACAGAATGCCCAGCGCAGTTCCCAATAAGGATCGACCGAAAAATAACCTTCGTTTTTCCAGGCCCCTCACTCGGCCCTCTCCCTCAAGGGGAGAGGGGTTGCGGAGAAGTTATTTTTCGGTCGATCCTAAACCGTCGCCGATGGGCGGCGGCCGATCGCCCGTGGCCCCCGCCGATCCGTGCCCGTTCGCAATTCATCGAGAGGCAGCATTCATGCAATTCGATCGCCAACATCGGTTGATTTCGGCCGTTGCCGCTGTGTGCCTGCTGGCTTCTGCTAGTGTGCAGTCCGAAACTGCGCAGGCCGACGAAGCCCGCAAAGTGTACGAACTGTCGATCAAGCCTGAGCCGCTGACCGTTGTGCCCGGCCAACCGTTGAGTGTGCGGGCGCTGGTCACGCACCCGACGCCGCTGGGCGACGCGATTAGTTGGACGGTCGAATCCCGCAAGCATCGCGGCAGCATCAACTCGATGGCGCTGAGTCCCGACGGCAAGGAATTGGCCACCGGCGGCATCGACGGCGTCGTGCGCATCTGGGACCTGGCCAGCGGCGAGTTGCTGCGGGCCATGGTCGGCCACAATTTTTATGTGTATGGGCTGGCGTGGTCGCCGGACGGCAAAGTGATTGCCTCGGCCGGAACTTGGGACGGCACGATCCGGCTGTGGGACGCGCGCACGGCGATGCCGCTGCGCACGTTCAAGCCGGAGAAGGGCTACTGCTACCACGTGGCGTGGTCGCGTGATGGGAGCAAGCTGCTGGGCGCCGGCGGCACCAGCGGTTGGGTCTGGATGTGGGACGCCCAGGCCGACAAGGAGCAAGTGCTGGTGGAAGTCGGTCAGCATATTTATTCGATCGGCTGGGCACCCGACGGCGAGCATTACGCCGTGACTGCCCTGCAAAGCCCGGTCTCGGTGTACGAAATCTCTAGCACCAAGGCCGTGGAAGCCATCGGCGAGGCGACGGTCGTGAACCACACCGTGCGCTGGTCGCCGGACGGCACGCGCCTGGCCGTGGGCAGCGCCGGCGAGATCAATCTGTACGAAATGCCGGATGCCAAGCCGATCCAAAAGATCAAGCAAACCGCGTATTCGCTCGCCTGGTCGCCCGACAGCAAGCTGCTGTGCTCGTCGCCCAGTCCCGGGGCGGGTATGGTGTATATCCACGACGCC
>DATCFX010000348.1:0-4712 GCA_036509275.1 Pirellulales bacterium
AGGCGCCAGCGAGCCGCGTCCGCAAGATGACACGCTCGTGCTGCCCAGCTACGAACAAGCGGTGGCCGACAAGCACGCGTTTGCGGACCTGACAAAAATCGCGCACAACGAGACGAATCCCTACAACGCCCGGCGGCTGGTGCAAGCGCACGATCGCGAGGCGATCGTGGCCAATCCGCCCGCCTTTCCGCTCTCAGAAGCGGAGATGGACGTCGTGTACGGCCTGCCCTACACGCGCCGCCCGCACCCCAGCTATGGCGAGCAGCGCATCCCAGCGTACGAGGTCGTCAAGCACTCGGTGCAGATCATGCGCGGCTGCTTCGGCGGCTGTACGTTTTGTTCGATCACGGCCCACGAAGGCCGCATCATCCAAAGCCGCAGCCATCAGTCGGTGATGAACGAAGTCCGGCAGATGACCGCCGATCCCGAGTTCACCGGCGTGGTCAGCGACATCGGCGGCCCCACGGCCAACATGTACCAGATGCGGTGTACGAAGCCCGAAGTCGAAGCCGTCTGCCGCCGGTTAAGCTGCGTGTATCCCACGATCTGCAAGCTGCTGGGCACCGATCACGGCCCACTGGTGCAGTTAATGAAAGACGTGCGCGAAGCGCCGGGCGTCAAGCAGGTGTTCGTCGCCTCGGGCATTCGCATGGACCTGGCGCGGCGCAGTCCCGAGTATATGCGCGAGCTGGTCGAGCACCACGTCGGCGGATATCTCAAGGTAGCGCCCGAGCACGTGGACCCCAACGTGCTGCACTTGATGAAGAAGCCGACGCAAGAGGATTTCGTGGCCTTCGATCGCGAGTTCAAGCAGGCGTCGGCCGCCGCGGGCAAGAAGCAATACCTCGTGCCCTACTTCATCGCCAGCCATCCGGGCAGCGACCTGGACTCGATGATCGAGTTGGCGCTGTTCCTCAAACGCAACCATTACAAGCCGGACCAGGTGCAGGATTTTATTCCCAGCCCGTTTGACATTGCGGCCTGCATGTATCACACGGGCCTGGATCCCTTTACCAAGAAGCCGGTGTACATTGCCAAACATTTGCGCGACCGCAAATTACAGCGCGCCTTGCTGCAATTCTTCAAGCCGGAGAATTATTTCGAAGTCCGCAAGGCGCTGGAGCAGGCCGGGCGGCAAGACCTGATCGGCCGGGGCTGCGACTGCTTGATCCCTGCTCAGCCGCCGAAAGAAGCCATCGAGGCGCGCCGGCGCGGGGCCAGCGACCCAGACCATTACCACGCGATCGCCAATCCGGAAAAGGGAGATAAGGCCGGGGAGCGGGGCGTCCCGAACCGGGGTTATCGGCCAGGCCGGAAGTCAGCTCGTCGCCAGGACAGGGATAAGCGGAAGGGCGGTAGCTCGGGGCCGAGTTAGCTGCGATGTAATGAAAGCGTTTTTCCGAGCAATCGGTGCAGCATGGCAAGCGATCTGGGCGCTGGTTCAGAGGTTGAGAGAGCAAATGACGGGCAACGCCGTGGATGAGCTGAAATGCGACATTCTGCTCTTCTTTGCCACGCAGACGGAGCGCGAGCAGCTTGAAAAGGGTGCCGGAGAGCTTGGGATTCCTTTTGAGGAGAGGTACGACGCCCGTGTGGGGACCTACTTCACCCTGGGAACGATTGGCCCAAACCGTGTGCGAGCGGTCAAGACGCGCATGGGACCTTTCTTCCATCAGGGATCTGCCTCACAAGCTATTGTCCTTCGGGCCGCGAGTTCGGCGACAGCCATCATCCAGGTCGGTATGGCGTTTGGGATCGACCGCGAGGCACAGTAGCACGGACATGTCCTCGTTTCGAAATGGATATTTCCGTATGACTATCGCATTATCGCGCATGTCGCTGGGCAAGAGGGCCAGCCCGATCGCTACGTCATCGACTACCAAGAAACTAAGCGGTTCTTCCCGAAGCAGTCGCTTCTCAACCTGTTCGAGCGGGAGCGCAGTGAGGGCAAGCACGATTTTACGACCCACTTCGGAGGCATCTTGTCTGGCGGTTCTCGCATCCGCAGTCAGCTTTACTTGCGAGAGTTGTTGGCTGCTGTCACGGGGGGTGCCGGCCCCGGCGGCTACGTAGGTGGCGAGATGGAAGGCGTCGGCTTGTTGGCAGCAAGCAAGAAAGCCGAACCGGTATGGGTTATCGTGAAAGGGATCTCCGATTTTGCGGATGACCAACAACGCGCCGAGGTCGAAGCCAGGCGGGCGGAAGCGTGCCTCAATGCCGTTCGTTTCGTCCTTGGAGCGCTTCAAAGAGCAGACGACGCACTTACCGAGTGACTGGAGTTGGAACATGTCAGAACTAGACACCTATTTCAAAACCGAGAAGACGGAGCGTGACAGCCATCCCCTCGTCCGCCTTCTTGACACGCATCAAGGAAAGGTGGAGTTCGGCGCAGCGAAGGTCGAGATCATTCGACCGCGTGCCGCGCTGGGCTTCGAACCTGCGCGATTGTCCCTCCAGTTCTTCAATAAGCAGGGCAAGATGTATGACTATAAAACCGAGCCCTGGGACGCCGAGTTGAACAATGCTCTAATAGAAGATCGTGGTATTCGCGCGGTCGATGAGTCCAACGAGATTCAGCGCTTCGGATTGGGCTTGGGGGCCGCGCTCGAACATCCTGAAAACCGTTACGGCGACGGGTTCTTTAGCGCTGTCTTGATGCTTGTTGTCGATCAGAGTCCGTTTGCGAAGATTGACCCCGTACGGGAGTTGAGGCGGTACATCACAACGAACAGGCCCTATGAGGGGGGGCATTCCGCGGAAGATTGCAGCATGATGGTCCAAGCTGCGTTGCAAGATCGCTGGTTGGAACTGCGCAGGAAACTCGAATACGACACAACGGATGCCGAACGTATCCTGGCGGGGGCGCTCGCTTACTACCTCGATGAGCGATTCAGCATCACTGATGGACGAAAGCTCGGTTGGGTGAAGGCATAACGACTATCGGGAGCGGCAACTATCATTAAGGCCTTTATTTGGGTGTCCACTGACATTGCTGCCTGCATGTATCACACGGGCATGGATCCGTTCACGAAGAAGCCGATGCACTTGGCGAAGCATTTGCGCGACCGCAAATTGCAGCGGGCCTTGCTGCAATTTTTCAAGCCCGAGAATTATTTCGAGGTGCGTCGCGCGCTCGAGCAGGCCGGGCGGCAAGACCTGATCGGCCGCGGCTGGGACGCGCTGATCGATGACCGGCCGCCGAAAGAAGCCCTGGACCATCGCCGCCGGCAGGCCAACGTGCAGCTCCGCTCCGGCGGCAAGTCGGCCAAGCCCAGCGGCAAGCCAGCCAAGTCGGGCGGCGGATACCGCCCCCATCGCAATTCGGCCAACCGCCGGCCGCGCCAATAACCGCCCGGCGCGTGCGCAATGTTTGCTTCCGACCAATACCAACTGCTCGACTTCGGCGCCGGCCGCAAGTTGGAACGCTTTGGCCGGTACGTCGTCGATCGGCCATCGCCGGCGGCGGGCGATGCCCAGCCGGCACATCCCGAACTTTGGCCGCAGGCCGATGCCGTCTTTCAGCGCCCGGCCGCCGGCGAAGGGCGCTGGACGGTCAAGCGCGAGCTGGTCGATTGGGCCGTGCGATGGAACGAGCCGGAATTCGAATTGCGGCTGGCGGCATCCGGGCAAGTGGGGCTGTTTCCCGAGCAGGCCGTTAATTGGCAATGGCTCTCCAGGCAATTGCGACAAACGGAAAGCCCCAAAGTGCTCAACCTGTTCGCCTATACCGGCAGCAGCAGCCTGGTTGCTGCACAGGCCGGCGCCGAAGTGGTCCACGTCGACGCCGCGGCTGCGGCCATTGCCATGGCCAGACGAAATGCCGAGCGATCCGGTCTGGCCGACCGGCCGCTGCGCTGGGTCGAAGAAGATGCGCTCGCATTCGTTCGCCGCGAGGTGCGGCGCGGCAACCGCTACCAGGCCGTGGTCCTCGATCCGCCCAGCTATGGCCACGGCCCGAAAGGCCAGACCTGGAAGCTGGCGACACAGCTCGATGAACTGGTCGAACAGGTTTCGCTGCTGGTCGACCGCCGGGCAGGCTGCGTGCTGCTCACTTGCCACACCCCCGGCTATGGTCCGCACGAACTGGTCCGCATCCTCGAAGCCTCGCTCGCATCGCCGGCCCGCGGCGCTGCTTTGGAACTTGCGACGGCCGACGGTCGCCGGCTGCACAGCGGCAGCGGCGCCGTCTGGACCAGCGAGCCTTGAAAATCACCCGTGGCAGGCAGGCATGAATCCCACACGCATCACCAGCATGCACAACCAGCGGATTAAGGACGCCGTGCGGCTGCGCGACCGCCGCGGCCGCGACCAGCAAGGCCGGATCATCATTGACGGGACCCGCGAACTGCTGCGGGCAATTTCCGCCGGCGTGGCGGTGCGCGAGCTATTCGTGTGCGAAGAGACCTGCCACACGCCCGAGGCGCAGCGCGTGCTCGCCTGGTCCAGCGGCAACGCCGTCAGCCGCTATGACCTGACCCCCTCGGTGTTCGAAAAGCTGTCCTTCGGCCATCGAGCCGAGGGCGTGGTCGCCGTGGCCGACGTGCCGCAGCGTGGCTGGCAGGATCTTGAGCAATTGGGCAGCCAGCCGCTGGTGGCCGTGTTGGAGAGCGTCGAGAAGCCCGGCAACCTCGGGGCGATTTGCCGCACGGCCGACGCGGCCGGCGTCTCGGCGATCTTGCTGGCCGACCCGCGGACCGATGCCTTCGGACCCA
>DATCFX010000349.1:0-3542 GCA_036509275.1 Pirellulales bacterium
CCGCATCGAGACTTTGATCTGCACGTTCACGGCGTACGGGGCCAGCCGCGCTAGGTCGTCGTAAGGCTTCGAGCTTTGGAAGTTGCCGCTGTCGAGGTTTACGCCGAACCATGGGCTTTGGACCGCTTGCACCAGTTGCAAAATGCCGTCGATCGTGGTCGTCAGCCCGCCGTGGTTTTCCAACGCCAGGAAGACGCCGTGCTGGCCGGCGTACTGGCAACACTCCTCGATGCCTTCGATGGCCAAGCGCTGGGCTTGGGCTTCGGTTTGGCCCTTTTGCACCCTGCCGGAAAAAATACGAATCACCGGCGCGCCGAGCACGGCGGCATTGTCGACCCAATGTTTGACGTGGGCGATTTGCGCGTCGCGCTTTTCTCCCGGCGGCAAACTGAATTCATTGCCCACGGCCGTGCCCGAGATGTCGAGCCCCTGGCTGAAGGCCAAACGCTTGATCGCCCGGAGTTGATCCGGCGTGACCTCCGGCGGGAAATAGTACGAGGTCAGCTCGGTGCCCTCGAGCCCCATGGCAGCGCAGTCGAGGACGAAGTCTTCGAGCTTGAGCTGCGCCGTCTTGCCGGCCAGCAGATTACGGTAACTATACGCGGCCAGGCTGAATTTGAATTTCGGCCCAGCCTTGCGGGCGATCGGCTCGATGGCCCAGACGCCCGGCGTCAGCACGGCGGACGCGGCCGAGGCACCCACGGCGGCGGCCGAAGCGGTTAGAAATCGGCGACGATCCAGAGTTTTCATAGTTCCGAGGCTCCTGGCAGAAGACGGGGGGATTGCGACCATCGCGGGCCAAAGGCCATTCTCGGTCGGCCGAAAGGCGAAAACAAGCAACTGCCCGGTCTTTAGTTTCTTAGGATCGAACGAAAAATAACTTCCGGTTTTGCCGGCCCCTCTCCCTGCCCTCTCCCGCAAGGGCGAGGGGTTTGCGGAGAAGTTATTTTTCGTTCGATCCTTACCTTATCGGGCCCCGCTGGCTGCCGGGTCGGCGGCTGTGGGGCGGTAGCCGACCAGGCCCAGCAGGCTGCGCATCTGGTCGGGCGTGAGGAAGGCCAGATTGGCCACCACCATGACCAGGGCAAAGCTTACCAGCCCGGTGAGCACGGCCACCAAGGCCCAAACCAGCACGCCGATCGCCAGGATCAGCGGCCGCGTGAGTCGATTCCAGGCTAGCAGCGGAAAGCTCAGTTCGAACGCCAGGATCAGATGTGTCCAGGCGTTGATGAGATAGATCGCCCCCCGCGAGCCGACGGACGTGGAGTTTTCCGCGATCGCACGATTGCGCAGATCGCTGAAATCCAGCAGCGGGTCGCGGCTATTGATCATCAACCACCAGGCGGCCGTACCGTTCCACCAGACGATGGCCGAGATCTTGCCCAGCGCCATCATCACGTACACGACCGTCAGGTGTACCTGGATCAGCCGGCAAGCGATCGTGGCGGCATAGGACGGGGCCACCAGGGCGACTGCACTCGTGGGACCGCGCCGGCGAGCGGCCCGCCACCGGTCGACCGATAAATAGGCGCCCGCGGGACCCAGGCAGAGGTAGAAAAGCAGCAGCGCGATGATGGGCTCGTACTGCGAGGTGAGCATGATCGCCCGATGCGCGTACGACACGAACACCACCAGGGCCAGCACCGAAGTCACCCGCGTGGCGAAGCCCACCGTAAATAGGACCATGACCGCCAGGCCGAGGGCGTGGACCGTCCAGAGCTGCGCTGGACTGTGTACATAGTCCAGATACGAAAAGCGCACGCGGCCTTCCTGGAGCGAGCGTACGACGCCGGTGGGCAGCAGCGCATCGGGTCCCCACAGACTGAGCAGATCGAAGCTGTAGGTGAAAATCGTATAGGTGGCGATCAGGCCCACGCAGACGCGCAGCGCGCAGAGCGTCAGCGGGTCGGTCGGCGTAAACCAGAACCGGTTCCACCCGGCTCCCAGCCGCTCGGAGAGCGTGCGAAAATAGTCTGACATTGGGCGATTTCCGCGATTGCTCAGGGATGACACGTTGTTTGGGTGGCGCGCGGCGGCCAACGGGCCGCGCTCGGCTGACTCAGGGCAGCCTGCGGCCGGCCGTCAAGGTTTTGCGACCGGCGCCGATTCGCCGGCTGCTTCGCTTTTGAACAGCTCGACCCGTCCGGCTGCCACGATCATGCGTGCTTCGTACAGTGTGCGCCGGGTGGGCGAAAAGGCCGTGAACGCATCGCTGGGTAAGCTGCTGCGTACGATCCGGATGGCACCGCCGGTGGCGCCGTGGCGCGTCAGGAGGCCTCGGGCAATCGCAGCCGGCAAAAGACTTTCGCTGCTCGGACTTCCGACCTGGGCCGCAGCTGTTCTTACCAGGCTTTCGTAGCGTCGCAAACGCTGCCGGGGCTCGAGGCCGGCCGCAGGCAGGATGATCTGTTGCGGCCCGGCCGCAGTGGTCAGGTCCGCTTCGATCCAGGTTTCGGCATCGCTCACGTCGCTGTCGCTGGGGCCGAATGTCAGATTGAAACAGTAGGAAAGGTCCATCAACAGCAGTTGCAGATACGGCACGACCAGCGGCGTCTTCCGCAGCCCCGTTTCCAATTGGCTGGCGGCCTCGTTGCTAGTGACCCCCACGGTCAGGGCAAACAAGTGCAGGAACAACAAAAAACTCAAAGCCGTTCGCAGGCCCTGCGGCGGACCAGACGCGGCGGTGCTCGATGGCGTCATACCAACTCGATTTCGGTCGTATGGAAGCCGGGCCAGGCGGCCGGCCGAGATGGTTGCAGGGAGCTTCGCGCGCTTAAGGATCGACCGAAGAATAACTTCTCGGCAACCCCTTTCCCCTGGTGGGAGACGGCCGGGTGAGGGGGCAGGTGAAACGGAAGTTGTTTTTCAGTCGATCGTAACAGCATAGCAATCGACTTCACGGTTGGTGAGGGGGCAGATCAAACCGACCCGGGCCAAACCATGCAGCAAAATAAAAAGGCCGGACCTCCGACAGGAGGTCCGGCCCTTTTTTCGAACTCACGCGGCTTAAGAACTGGCTGGACCTACAGGGCGGGGCCCGTGCCAGTCAAGACGCGCCCACCAAGCCGACTGGCCCGGCGGACTGAGACTACTTGCTGGCCATCGGGGCCGGGGGAGCAGCGGGAGCAGCCGGAGCACCAGCGGGAGCCGGGGCCATCGGAGCCGCACCGTGGGGGGCGGCGCCACTGCAGGGAGCCGAGCCACTGCAGGGAGCCGGGCAGCAGTTCTGCTGGCCACAGCACTGCTGCTGAGCGCCACAGCACTGCTGAGCGCCACAGCAACCACGGCGGTGGTGGTGGTGATGACGACGGCCGCTGCAGAAGCAGCTACCACCGTTGCAGCCACCGCCATTGCAACCATCGCAAGCACCCTGGCAACCACTGCAACCGGAGCAGCCGTGACCGGCCACAGCCGCATTGTTCTCACCGCCGATCAAGGCGATGCCCACCACCGCGAAAAAAATCGCGATGCCAAAAGCTAATGCACGATTCATCCGAATTCCTCCACTAAAACAAAAAGACAGGTACCGTACGTACGGAGAT
>DATCFX010000350.1:0-3216 GCA_036509275.1 Pirellulales bacterium
AGCCACCAGGCGTATCGCAGGCGGTGACGGCGCTCGGTATTGAGCGGAATGAACTCGACTACCCGCAAGCCACAAGCGCGAAACATGTGGCCCAACTCCCGCCGCGTAAACACGTGCAGATACATCTGCGGAATGCCGCGATAGCTGAAAAACTTGTCGCCCGGCTCGACGTCGCGTCCCACGATCCAACCGAGCAAGGTCAGCAGCAGCCAGCGGCGCCCCTCGCCGCTGAACAGGTTGTACCACCGGTTGTGGACGTGCAGCACAAAGCGGCCGCCGGGCTTGAGAATGCGGCGCACGTGCTCCAGCACGTGCTGGCGGTTGGCATGCCCACGCACCATGCCCAGCGTGCTGAACATGCAAATGCAATATTCGGCCACCTGGTCGCGCAGGCAATCCAACTCGACGATGTTAGCCAAGAGTCGATCGATCGGCAGCCGCTCGGCAGCCGCTTTCTCGCCGACGACGCCCAGCATGTGCGCCGACAAATCGATCGCCAGGCCCGAAAAACCTCGGCGGGCCAGCGGCACCAGCAACCGCCCCGTGCCGCAGCCCAGATCCACGATCAGCCCGGGCCGCGTGAAGTGCCGCAACAGCACGGCCTCGTCGAAATCGAACAGGCTATTGCCGCGAAAATAGTCGTCGTAATCGCGGGCGATGTGCGGCGCTTGAAAATAATCCCAAAGGCCCTTGGTGACCCCCTCGGGCAAGCGCCAATGCGGCAAAGAGCGAAAGACAGGCAAGCGGGCGAATTCCGGCTGGTTGCTCAAATGACCCGGCGGCCACTATAATCCTGCGTCCCGGCAGGGCACAACTGCCCAGTCGGGCGGAAATGGCACTGTCGTACTAACAATCAGCCGCGCCAAGTTGCGGCTGCGCAGGCGCGCTCCAAGTGGGAGCGCGATTCAATCGTCGAAGGGAGAAATTGCCGTGGCAATTCGTGTTGCAATCAATGGTTTCGGCCGCATCGGACGCCTCGTGTTTCGCATCCTGATGAGTCGTCCGAAGGAGTTCGAAGTCGTCGCCATCAACGACCTGACCGACAACAAAATGCTGGCCACCCTACTGAAATACGACAGCACGCATCGCCGCTATCCCGGCAGCGTCAGCTATGACGAGCACTCGCTAACCGTTGACGGCAAGCAGATCCATGCCCTGGCCGAACGCGATCCGCATAAGCTGCCCTGGGAAGAATACAAGGTCGATGTGGTGGTCGAGAGCACGGGCATCTTCACCGGGCGGGCCGTGGAGCCCAAGGCCGGTTACGACACGCATCTCAAGGCGGGCGCCAAACGCGTGGTGCTCAGCGCCCCGGCCAACGACGGCGCCGACCTGACGTGCGTCTTGGGCGTCAACGACGACAAGCTCAACAGTTCGCTCCGCTGCATCTCCAACGCCAGTTGCACGACCAACTGCCTCGCTCCGCTGGCCAAAGTGCTGCACGAACAGTTCGGCATCGAAAAAGGCCTGATGACCACCGTCCACGCTTACACCAACGACCAGAGCGTGCAGGATCTGCCGCATAAGGACCCCTACCGGGCCCGCGCCGCGGCCGCCAACATCATTCCCACCAGCACCGGCGCGGCCAAGGCCGTGGGCCTGGTGATTCCCGAGTTGCAGGGCAAGCTCACGGGCATTGCCCTGCGGGTGCCGGTTTCGACCGGCAGCGTCGTCGACCTGACCGTCCTGATGAAGCGGAACGTGACCAAGGAAGAAGTGAACCAGGCCGTGAAGGCGGCCGCCGAAGGCAAGCTCAAGGGCATTCTCGAATACACCGAGGATCCGATCGTCTCCAGCGACATCATCGGCAACCCACACAGCTCGATCTTCGCCGCCGACTTTACACAGGTCATCGGCGGCAACCTGCTGAAGGTCGTCAGTTGGTACGACAACGAGTGGGGCTATAGCTGCCGCACCGTGGACCTGATTGCGCGGGTGGGAAAGCTGTAGGAAATGCTGAATGCGGAATGATGAATGATGAATCGGCGAGCGGGCGTCGGCGACGAACTGCTGGAGTGTGACAGGTGCTGCCGACGCTTGATGGGTGCCATGCCCACGCCGCGTGGGCATGACACCCGCAATGCGCGGCTCAATCGAGTAGCTTGAGATAGATCGAGCGGACGTCCATTACTTGCTCGCCGGCCACCTGGGAAGCACGCAACGTCAACGGGCCTCGCCCGCGGTCGAGGTGGATTTCGCCCAGGCGCATGGGCTTGAAATCTTTGACGTACGACTCGCCTTTGCGCGGGACGCGGTCGTCCGCGGCGCCGATCAGCGGCGGATCGCTTAATTTAGTCACTCTGGCCGCGACGCGATGGCCGCCAAAGCTCAATTCAATCTGCGAGCCGAGGTCGGCCTGCGAGCAGGCGTAGTAGACCACCGCCTCATAACGCCCGGCGGTCGCCACGTCGATGTCCCACGTAATGCTGTCCCGCGGGCTCGTCCAATGGGTGAAGAACGAACAATTCGGCGCCTTCGCACTGCGTTGGATTTTGCCGTGGGCCACCCCGTCGCGGGCCGGTAGCTGCGTCAGCGGAAACGCGCGATAGCCGACCGTAAAGGGGGCAACTTCCTCCGTCAGCTCCGAAAGCACGTCGCTCCGCCAGCGCTCGACCGCCGCTTTGAGCTTGGCCGCCATGTCGGGGTGCCCGGCAGCCACGTCGGTCTCTTGGCCCGGGTTCTGGGTCATGTCGTACAATTTGCCGGCCGCATCGAGCCGGTACTGCTGGCTGCGCACGCTGACCTTGTGGCCCCAATACGAATAGATCAGCCGCTGGGGCCAATTCGCCACGCTGCCCAGCAGCAGCGGCGCGACACTGACGCCGTCCAGCGGTTTGCCGCCAGCGGTCGAAACGCCGGCCAGTTCTGCCAGGGTAGGCAACAAGTCGATCGCCCCGGCGATTTGAGTCACGCGCGTCTTGGGCGGAACGTGTTTCGGCCAGCGCACCAATAGCGGCGAGCGCACGCCGCCTTCGTCCACCGAGCCTTTGCGCCCGCGCATGCCGCCGTTCCACCGCCAACTATTTGGACCGTTATCCGCGAAATACACGACGATCGTATTGTCGGCCAGGTGCAATTGATCGAGCTTGTCGAGCACGCGGCCGACGTTCCAGTCGATGTTCTCGCACATGGCCAGGACAGCCCGCGTGAACTCGATGTCTTCCGGCTGCGAGCCGGTGTAGCGCATCTTCAGGTCGGCGTGTTCGAACTTGTCGT
>DATCFX010000351.1:0-5640 GCA_036509275.1 Pirellulales bacterium
GCATGTTTGACAGTTTGAAGGTGCAAGTCCTTTAACCAGCCTGATGGAGGTGAAGGTTTAGCGAAGTGCAAGGGCGACGTCGCGAGGCGTCGTCTGAAGGAAGCATGGAGCAAAGCCGCGGCCTGACGTACAGGAATCGGACTGAGGCAATCCTGGCCGGACGAGCGAGCATGAGATCGCGAAGTCCGCATCCATCAAAGGCCAGGGTTGTAAATCCGGCGGGCGCGCGGTGAAGACGGTCAAACTTACCTCGGGAGGTCTGCGTCGTGTCGTGGATTCACGATGGATGCGACGGCCCTTGACTAGCTCGCCCCCGGCCGAGGGCTTGCCACCTTCGCAGATAGGGGCGTGGCCGGTGGTGAAATCGAACAATGCCTCGGCGACGTTATCAAACGTCTTGGGGTCTTGCGACTGTCGGGCTTCCCCCAGCCGAGCATTGACCAGCGCGAGCACCGTGCTTTGGCTGGCTTCGTCGCCCACGGTGTTGGCCAGGATGCCCCGTAGCGTTGCCAGGCTTCGGCTTCGTCTTGGGTGCGAAGGTTGGTTCGCTTGCCCCCGATCGTGGCATACTAGTAGCCCGCTCTTGCTATTAATCCAGCCTTTTGCCAACGCGGTTTCCGTGTCTTCGCAATCGCCATGCCATAACCCTTTCGTAGAAAAGATTTGGAACGCTACAAGACCCCTACTAATCGGCTTGGTCTTGTTTTCCTAAGTCCATTCTAGCAAAATGGTTACAAAGTCAAATGGAGGATAGGGGACTTGAACCCCTGACCTCTTGCATGCCATGCAAGCGCTCTCCCAACTGAGCTAATCCCCCGCGTTTGGTTTGGTTCCGCTTTTCAAAACTCGATCGGTCGCCCGGTTCGGGAATTGCCCCTGGGCAATTCGAGGCCGTGCGACGGGCTGAAACGGCCCGGCAGCCGGCCTGGGGAGGCGGATCTGGCTAAAATGCGTGCAAGCTGCAATGGCGATTGGGGTTGCCGCAGCGAACCAGAAAACTTATCACTGTCGGTGCTAAGTGTCAAGCGACTCTGGGACGCCAGCAGAGCGTCTCGGTTTTTTAGGGTAGGGGTCGGCACCAACCCGGCGGGGACCGGAGCGAACGCCACAATTTGCCGGGCAATGTCCAGCTTACGAAGCGATTTGAAATTTGACGCATTTGCGAGGGGCTCGAAACCGTGAAACGTCTGCTGGTTGGCCTGCTGAAGTTTGGGGTGTCGACAGCCATCATCGCCTACCTGGTGACCAAGGCCGTTGGCGATAAGACGTTCACCGATTTGGCCGATCGGCCCAAGCACTGGGGCGTGTTGGCGGCGGCCCTGGCGGCTTGCCTGGTCGCCACCCTGATCTCGTTTGTGCGCTGGAAAATGCTGGTTAAGGCGGTGGGCATTCCGCTGGCCCTGCGTGACGCGCTGCGGCTGAGCTTTTTGGGCTATCTGCTCAATTTCGTTTCGCCCGGCAGCGTCGGGGGCGACCTGTTCAAGGCAGTGTTCCTGGTTCGCCAGCATCCGACCCAGCGCGGCGCGGCGATTGCCTCGGTGCTGGCCGATCGCGTGATCGGCCTGTTTTCGCTGATGCTGCTGTGCTCGGGCGCCATTTTGCTGTTCGGCCAGCTCCAAGCGGCCAATGAAGTGGTGCGCGATATTTGCTGGGGCGTGCTGGGTTGCACTGCGGCCGGTGCGGCGGGCGTGGCCGTGCTGCTGTGGCCTGGCTTCACGCGGGGTGGCCTGGCACGGTGGCTGCGCAGCGGTGGCCGGCTGGGGCCGATGTTCAATAGTCTATTGACCGCGGTCGAGCGTTATCGAGCGCGGCCGAGCGTGCTGGTCATCGCCACGCTGGCAAGCCTCGGCGTACACGTCTGCTCGACGCTTTCCGTGTACCTGGTGGCGCGCGGGATGCCCGGCCACGTGCCGAGCCTGGCCGACCATTTCATCATCGCGCCGCTGGCGATGCTGGCCGCGGCCATGCCCTTTGCGTTCGGTGGGTTGGGGGCCTTCGAGGGGGCTTTTGATCTGCTCTACATGTATGTCCCTGTCGGTGCCCAATTCAAAGGTAGCGAAGGATTGATCGTGGCCTTCGGCTTTCGGGTGATCACGATTTTGATCGCCTTGATCGGGGCCGTGTATTATCTACTGGGCCGGCGCGAAGTCAGCCAGGTGTGGAACGAAGCGCAGCAGGACGACGGCGATCCGGCCGGCGAACAGCTCCTCATTTCGTCGGCCGAGGGCGCGCTGACGTAATGGCTCGAGCGTGAGATTCGAGCTCGGGGGCATCGGAAGTCTCACGACTTCCGCTACGACACGCTGCGGCAAAACACCTGGGCTATCGTTCTCCGGCGGCCGGCTGACCGTCGACGAAGACGCGCCCGCCGTGGCGAACAATGGGCGGGGCCGTGTTGTCGAGCAAGTGCGTCTCGCGCACCGCAGCCAGGGCCAGACCTGCCACGTACAACTGGGCCCAACCGTTGTCGCCGACGAGCGAGTCCAGCACTTCGAGCTGCGAACTGCCGGCGACGGTCACGCCGCTGCGGCCGTTGCCTCGGGCCACGACCTGCGTCAGACGGCAGTCGCGCACCCCGTCGAAGGCGTTGATGCCGTCGAGTTGAAAGCCCTCGACCGTCAGGTTCGCGATCACCACGTTGTGGACATGGTACAGCGTGATGCCGGTTTGCAATGAGCAACAGGTCAGGCCATAGTCGGCCGGCAGCTTGCCATTCTCAGGACGGAAATAGACCCAACCGTCGATCAGCGCCCACTCCAGCGGTTCGAGTTTCGGCAGCTCGGGATCTTCGGGCAGCGAAGCGCGGCGCACCAAGGGACGGCCGTTGCGAAACAACTGTTGATAACTCATCCGCTGCGGCCGAAAGCAAAACAAGGGACCGCCCGCGCTTTGCCAGGCTGCGGCAGGCATGCTGGCCGAACCGTCGAGCGATGCGCCGCCGCCGTCGATCACAAACGGCTGGCTGGAGCTCAGGCCCGAGTGCCGGCCGCTGGCGAGGCTGATCATTTCGCGATACGGCACGCCGGTGTTGGCCAGCAGAATGCGGTCTCCGGCTTCGGCCACGAGCAGCGCTTTGCGGATGCTTTGCACCGGCCCGAGCAAGCCGAGCGGCGTGGGATCGGCGCCGTTGGCGCGATCATCGCCGCCGCGATTGTTGACGAAGATATCGCGAGCGGCGGCCGGCGACGCCAGTCCCAGCAGCACCAATAACCATGCGACTCGAGCCATGCCCTGCGCCTCCAGGTCGTCGATTTATCGGCCGACAAAAGCCGCGCTATCTCCAAGGCCTTTCGAAGTTTAGCACGCGGCAACCGCTTTTCCGCAGTTTCGCGGGCCCGGTCCGACTCGAACCGGGGGGGGCGTGGCATGGGCTTTGCGGAAAATTCAGCCTGCTACTTCCGACGTTTGGAACAAAAGGTGGCAAACCCATGATCCGCAAACTAGCTTCCGGCCAGTATCGTCTCTATTCCCGCAAGCAGGATCCGAAAACCGGCAAGCGCCGCAACTTGGGGACGTTTCCGACTCGTCAAAAGGCAGAAAAGCACGAGCGCGAAGTGCAGTACTTCAAACACCATTAGAGCGGTGCATTCGGGCGGGGCGTTTTCCCCCATCCTGGCGGTAGCCGCGGCGACTTGTGAGTTGCCGCGAGTCGCGATTATAATTTTTGGGGTGGGGCGCGCGGTCTGGCCGCGTGAGCCCGTCATGGTAATCCGGCCCGGCTGGGCCGATCGGCTTGTTCCCGTCGAGGCAGTGATCGATGGCTACTGCTACTGAGCGTGGCGTGTTGCAGATTGGTGAGACCGCCGGCGCAATCTGGCGAGTGCTCTCCAATCAAGGTCCGCTGACCACCGCCAAATTGCTGAAAGCAGTGGATGTCCCGCGCGATCTGATGATGCAAGCCCTGGGCTGGCTGGCGCGTGAAGACAAAATCGTGATCGACGAATCTCGCGGCCGGGTGGTCAGCTTGCGGCAAAGCTAGAAAAAGCTGCTGGCAACTGCGGCCAGGCCGAGCACGAGGATGATGGTCGAGCTGGCGATTTTCGCGAGCGAGCCGGCCAATCGGCCCCAAAAAGCGCCTTGGCCCACCTGCCAGGCATGGCCGGCCGATCGACCCTTCCAGAATTCGCCAAGGACGGCGCCGCAGAACGCCCCCAGTCCGGCGCCGAGCACCACGCCGACAATCGGCCCAACCACTGGAATGGGCACGCCGAGCGAGGCGCCCAGCACGGCCCCGATCATCGAGCCGAGCACGGCCAGCACCGCGCCGCGCTTGCTTCCGCCGTGGCGCGCCGCGCCCATCGCGCCCGCTGCCAGCTCCGCAAGTTCGCCGACCAGGGCCACGATCAGGGCCGCGATCACCACTGGCCAGCCAAGGCCCCACCGATCGGCGTCGGGTACCAAACCGGCAAACAGCGCCAGCGCCGCCACCGCCAGCCAGTTGCCCGGCATGCTGAAAAGCGTGAGCAGCCAGCCGGCCAGCAGGGCCGACAATAACAAGGCAAGTGCCAGATAGATCATGAGTGACTAGCGTCGGGTCCGTCGGCGGGTGGCGACATCGGGGCGAAGCTCTTCAGCCATCCCTTGCGATAGAAAAACGCCAGCATCGAGAACGTCACCAACGATAACACCGCCAACACGGCCGGATACCCGTAACGCCAATTCAACTCGGGCATATTCCATTTCGACACGCTGGGATTGAAGTTCATGCCGTACATCCCAGTGATGAAGGACAGCGGCATAAACACCGTCGCAATGACCGTCAGGACTCGCATGACTTCGTTCATGCGATTGCTCTGGCTCGACAAGTACAGTTCGGTCAAATCGGCCCCCAGTTCGCGATACATTTCCGTCAGCTCGATGATCCGGGCCGTGTGATCGAAGCAGTCGCGCAGGTGCAGGCGGGCGTCGCCGTCGAACCATTGGCTGGTCTCGCGGGCCAGCAAGTTGAGCATGTCGCGCAGCGGCCAGACGGCCCTGCGCAGGGTCCGCAGATCGCGCTTGGCCGTGTGGATGCGTCGCATACAAGACGTACCCGGCCGCTGGAGCGCCTCGTCTTCGAGGTCTTCCAGGCGGTCGCCCAGCGCTTCGACGACCGGAAAATAGCCGTCGATCAGATAATCCAGCAGCGAATAGGCCAGGTAGCCCGGACCGGTCGTCAAGATACCGTTCTGACCGGAGCGAATGCGCTGGCGCAGCGGCTCGAACTGCGCGCTCGGCCGCTGCTCGAAGGTGACGACGAACCCGGGGCCCACGAGCATGCTGAACTGGTCGCTTTCCAGTTCCTGGTCCATCCGGACGACGCGGGCAATCACCAGCAGATGATCGCCGTACGGTTCCGACTTGGGATGCTCGTGGTAGCCGACGACGTCTTCCAGTGCCAGCGGATGCACGCCGAACAGCTTGCCGACGCGGGAGACCGTGGCCGTGTCGTCCAGGCCGGTGACGCTGACCCAAACCACCGGATATCCTGCGAGCAAGCCGGGGATGGCGTCGAGATCGGCCGGATGCTGCTCGCTGGCGCCCGCTGGGCCATAGGCCATGACACGCACATCGGCCGGTGGGCCGTCATGCCCCGGCGGCAACGCTGCCGGCGAAACGCCGACCGACGCGCGGCCGTGCCGCGGGCGCTTCGAGCGTTTA
>DATCFX010000352.1:0-4230 GCA_036509275.1 Pirellulales bacterium
AACTGGCAAACGTTTGCGGATCGACCCATTTCACCGCTTGCATCGCCGCCACGGCCTGGGCATTGGCCGGATCGACGCCGCGGCCCGCCGCCAGCGCATTTTTGTTGGCCAGCCGGGCCAGTTCGGCCTCGCCCAAACGAGCGTGGACAACCGCCAGGTTGTGCCACACGGCCGCCTGCGGCGATTGCTGCACGGCGCGGATCAACAGCGCGCGGGCCTGCGCATATCGGCCGACCCGAGCCAGCAGCACGGCCAGATCGTTGGCCGCGATCGCGTTGTTCGGATCGGCGAGCATGGCCGCCTGGTAAAACACTACGGCTTTGGCGTCGGCGGCCACGATCATGGGCAGCTTTTGTGTCGACCACAGCGAGTGCAGCTTGCCGATTGCATAAAAGGCGCTCGAGGCGGTGCGCTCGGGCGATACGGCCGTGGCAAGCTGCTCCTCGGCATACGCATAGTAGCGTTGCAAGGCCGCCTGCGGCGTGAGCTCGCCCGGCTTGATGTTTTTCAGCACCGGCGTCTGATGCGGTCGGGTAACGGTGTAGACGTCGATGTCGCCTTCCAACCTCGCTCCGCGCGGCACCAGGTCGTCGGCCTCTTCGATGGCCCGCATGCCGGCCGCCAGCGCGTGGCCATGCCGGCCCTGCCCCTGCTCGGCGTCGAGTCCTTGGGAAATCAGCCGCACGGATTGCACGAACTCGGAACGCGCTGAAAAATG
Source organism: Pirellulales bacterium (assembly GCA_036509275.1). Classification (GTDB taxonomy): domain Bacteria; phylum Planctomycetota; class Planctomycetia; order Pirellulales; family PNKZ01; genus DATATB01. Next base: position 719 of record DATCFX010000352.1, read on the forward strand.
TGCGCCCCGATTGGCCAGCTCGTAGCCTTGGCGCAAATGTGCCGTGGCTTGCTGCACGATCGCGGCCATGGCCGGCGACCGCCCGTCGCCGGGCGCCGGCTCGAGCGCGGCGCTGGGGGCGGCGGCACGATACGAGGCGCTGCTCACCGAGCTGTCGTGGATGACCGGCGCCAAGGCCGCCGGGGGCGAGGCATCGGCAGCCGGCGCTTCCGGCAGCCGCTGGACGCCGAGAATGCCGATCCGGGGGACTGCCGGTGGTGGCTGTGGCGCGGGCGCAGCCGGGCCGTCGGTGCCGGCCACCAGCACGATCGCCGCTGGGTCGTCGACCATGTCGACCAGCAGATCGATGCCGTGATCGGCCGGCTCGACGGATCGGCCCGGCTCGTCCACCGCCGCGCGTTGGGGTTCGACCGTCGCCTGCGGGGCCGCAGGGGCGAGACTGCCGCCGCATCCGGTCAGGGCGATCGAAACCAGCAACGGGCCGCCGAGAATCCGACTTTGGACACGCTTGATCATGTTCCACACCTTGCCTGAAGCTGCGATTTCTTCCTCCGCGCCGCGTGATCGACGCAAAGGTTCCAACAGTAAAAACGATCGTCCGGGATCTACCGTTGCGCTCATGCAAATCCGCTCTTGCCGGATATTGCGCGCATGCTCGCGTCCGCACATTCGTCAAGGCAGGCGCACACCGGCCGGCACAGTCGGAAAAAGCGGCAAAGTCTGCCAACTCGCCCGTCGATTTCTCCGGCTCGCTCGGCTAAAACAGAAAGCACCGGCCGCCTTTCAGCCCCCCCCCTCGCCGCCGAGATTGTGATGAACGCCCCCCCGCGTGCCTGGCGCCGGCTCTTGCTGCTGCTGGGACTGCTCGCGCCGACGCCCGCGGCTTGGGCCCATCCGCCGGCCGTGCCGCCGACGCGAGTCGATCCGGCGCTGGAAGCCCGGCTACATACTCCGCCCGGCTTTTCGGTCGCCGGGAGACCAAACACGACCGATGCCGGCACCTCGGCCTTGTTGCAGGTGAAGATCGTCGACCACGCCACGGGCGAGCCGGCATTTTGCCGCGTCAACGTCGTCGGCTCGGATGGCAATTACTACGAGCCGCAGGATTCGTTGCTAGCGCCCTGGAGCCTGCACCGCGCTGGCAATCGGCTGGGCAAGGGGCCGTTTCGCTATTACGGCTGGTTCTTCTATACGCCCGGCACCTGGGAGGTCCGCGTGCCTGCCGGCGCGACGCGCGTCGAGGTCTGGAAAGGTTACGAATTCCGCCCGCTTTCGCACACGCTCAGCCTGGCAGCCGGCACGACGCAGGCGCTCAAGCTCGAACTCGAGCGCGTGGCGGCAGTCTCCGACGCGGGCTATTACTCCGGCGATACGCACATCCATCTGCCACGGCTGAATGAAACCGACGACGCCCGGGCCTTGGACCTGATGGCCGCCGAGGACATCCAGTTTGGCTACCTCCTCTCGGCCAACGACGGCAAAGGCTACAGCGGCAGCATGGACCGCCAGGCAATCGCCCAGCAGCGAAGCTTGGGTCCCGACGCGGTCGCGCAGCGCGGTAGCTACGAAATTGCCTCGGGGCAGGAATACGTCACGCGCAGCTACGGCCATCTCGGCTTGCTACTGCACCGGCAGATCGTGCTCCAAGGGTTGAGCGTGGATATCAATCGCTGGCCGCTACTGGGGCTGATCGGCCAGGAGACTCGCAAGCTGGGCGGCTACTCCATCAATCTGCACGGTGGCTACGCCAACGAGATTTACATCGATTTTGCCCAGCGCGCGACCGACGGCGTCGAGCTGCTGCAATTCGCCGACTACCGCGGCATTGGGCTGGAAGGTTGGTACCGGATCTTGAACATCGGCTATCGCTTCGCCGCGCTGGGCGCCTGCGACTATCCCGTTTGCCGCGCCTTGGGCGATTGCCGCACTTACGTTTATCATCCCACGCGCCCCGATCCGGCCCAGTGGGTTCGCGGCGCGGTGGCCGGCCGTAGCTTTTTTACAACCGGCCCGCTCCTGTTGCTCGAGGTCGAGGGTGCCCGGCCTGGCGACGTGATCGAGCGGCAAGGCTCCGGCTCGCAATTGCTGCATGCGCGCGTCCGCTTGCGCTCGGAAGTTGCGCCGGTGACACACGTCGAACTGGTGGTCAGCGGCCGCAGTGTCGGCCGCCGGGAACTGGCGCCGGCCGACCAGGGAAAATGGTTCGAATTCCGGCACGAACTGCAGATCGACCGGCCGACTTGGATTGCGGCTCGCGCCTGGTCGGCGTCGCCTCCCGGCCAGCCGGATGCCGAAGCGCATACGAACCCCGTGTATGTTACAATCGATCGAAAGCTGCCGTACAGCCAGTCCGATCTCGATTGGCTCGTCGAACAAGTCGACGGCCGAATCGCGGAACTTCAGGCTCGAGATTTCGCAGAAAAGCCGGCGGCGCTCGAGTTCTTCAATGCTTCGCGGCGCGCCCTGCTCGACGTGCGCGCGGCGGGCGGTCTGAAAATTCCCACGAGCGACTAAGGATCGACCGAAAAATAACTTCTCCGCAACTCCTCTCCCCTTGCGGGAGAGGGCAGGGTGAGGGGGCCGGGAAAAGTCGAAGTTATTTTTCGGCCGATCCTAACGCCGGGTCTACCGCCACGGCGCACTTTGAATGGAGCTACGCATGTCACCCATGCCTCGTCTTATTTGCACCGCGATTTACACCGCGTGTTTTGCCAGCCTGCTACTGTTGGCCGTCGATTTGCCGGCCGCCGAACAGCCGGCCGGCAAGCTGATCGTCACCTGTTTGCAGATTCCCGACACGCAGCGCGGGGCGGGCCTGGCCATCATCTTGCAAACGCCCTCGGGCAAAACGTACTTGTACGACACGGGCGTGGGCTATCCGGAAGGCTCGGGCTGGGTGGCCAGTCATAACACGGGGCGCGACTTGATCGCGCCGTTTTTGGCTCGGCACCACATCCGTGCGATCGACGGCGTGGCGATCAGCCATGCGCATTACGACCATTTCGGCGGCCTGCTGTGGTTGGCCGAGCATGTGCCGATCCGCGAGCTGTTCGATTCCGGCTATACCTTCCGGGGCGAAAGCTCGCCGAACTACTCGATCGAGCTGAACGACTACGAGCGGCTGCGAAAGGAATTTTCCGACCGGCCGGGCGAGTATCTGGCCGTGCGGCAGGGCGACCGGCTGGATTGGGACGACGCCTTGGAAGTGGAGGCCATTTCGCCGGCCAAAGATTTTTTTGCCGAGCCGCATCCGGAGCGGCGGCCCGAGAAGGATCCGCCGGCCCATTACCTGGTGAACGCCAATTCGCTCGGCTTGCGAATCCGTCATGGCAGCATCATCTTTCTGTTGCCCGGCGACATCCAGTCCGAAGACCAGTTGCAATCGCTGTTGCCGGCCGTGCCGGCGGAAAAGCTGCGTTGCCACGTGCTCTTTGCGCCGGGTCATGGCATTCACGCGGTGCCCGAATTCGCGCTGGCCACGCGGCCGGAAGTGACGGTGGCCAGCGTGCATG
>DATCFX010000353.1:0-1678 GCA_036509275.1 Pirellulales bacterium
TGTAAGGATCGGCCGAAAAATAACTTCGGTTTTTCCCGGCCCCTCACCCTGCCCGCTCCCGCAAGCGGAGAGGAGTTGCGGAGAAGTTATTTTTCGGTCGATCCTAAGTGGCTTCCGCTGAGTGCTGGGCGGCGGCGTCAACCCGGTCTTGCGGAACGAGCGGCTGTCGAGGATTTCTTGCGCGGCACGCTGCCGCGACGAGATGCCGGGCTGGGGAAACAGGCCGCCCAGCACGATCAAGGCAGCCAGCGTCAGCACCGCGATCCGCTCGCGCAGGCCGATACCCAGCGAGACGGTGGACACGTGCCGAGCGCCGGTGAACAAGCGAAAGTACGCGCGGACCACGGCAATGCCGTTGAGCGCGGCTGCCGCCACCACGGCGACGCCGATCAAGGGCCGTGCCTCGATCGCGCCATCGACTAGCAACTCCGTGGAGATGAAGCCGATCGTGGCCGGAAAGCCGACACTGGCCAGGCCGGTCAGCAAGAAGCAAGCGGCCAACATGGGCGAGTGCTCGTAAAGCCCATGATAGTTGGTCAACGAGAGGCGTCCGAAACGCGATTCCACGGCCCGCAACGAAAGCCCGAAACCGCCGACCGCCACGATGACTGAAAACCACAGGCTTAGCGCGCCGACCAACGACAAGTCGTTGTGCAATCCCAACCCCACCAGCACCAGCGACGCGTGGCTCAAGAACAAGTAGGCCAGGAACCGCCGGGTGCCGCGTTGGATGGTGGCCATGCCGGCGGCGTACACGGCCGTGGCCAGCGCAATCACGCCAAGACTGGTCAACATCCAGTCGTCGGCAATCGGCAACAGCAGGCGGACGGCGGCATACACGCCGCCCAGCGGGATGACGAAGAGCAGCGTAATGCCCAGCGACGCGTGTTCGAACCAATCCGTCAGCCAGCAGTGTACCGGCACGGTGCCGCAGCGGATGAGAATCGCGGCCAATAGCGGGACGGCGGCCCAACTGGTCGTCTGGGGTGAGCTTACCAACGACCATTCAATGGCCGCCCAACCGCCCACGAGCAAGACCGCGAAGGCCGACATGTGCAGCACGTACACGCGCGTGGGGCGGCCGCGGTTGACCAGCTCCACGTAGGGCGGCACGACGCCCAGCACCAATAAAACAACTAGCGGCCAGGGCTCTTGGCAACTGAAGATGGCGAGCCGGACCGCCTCGGCCGCCAGGGACCACGACAACGAAAATCGCCGCATGTGCGCGCGTGCCGTGGCCAGCGCCGTCAAAAAGTGCAGCAGCGCAACCAGCGGGATCAACGGAGCATTGATGGTATCCAAGCCGAATAATTGCCGTCCGAAAAGCCACGGCTGCATGCGCCAGCAGTCGGCCGGCGAAATCCCCACACCGAAACTGATCCAGGCCAGCACCGAGCAGGCGAACGCCAGGCCGGTCAGCCCCAGGCCCCAACGAAAGGCCCGTTGGGGATCGCGCAGGCGGCTCACCAGTGGCGAGCCGATCAGCGACACGAGAATTGCCAACTCGAGCCAGGGTAGCTGCCAGATGCTCATGTAAGTTCTTCAATGGTGACGGAGTGCGGCTTGACCTGGTCGGCCTCGCGCGACGCCTTGCCGGCGAGGAAGGCGGTCCAGCGATGCTCCAGGGCGTCGCACCACTCGAGCGCCCTGGTGAATGGCCCGACCGCATAGTCCAGCA
>DATCFX010000354.1:0-1745 GCA_036509275.1 Pirellulales bacterium
GACTTAAAGCAATGCCTATTCTAGCGCCCGAAATCAACCTGCACCCTGGCAATCTGCTCGAGCGAGCGGCCGGCGACGCGCGCTGGTGGGTGCTGTATACGCTTTCGAGGCAGGAAAAGCAGCTCATGCGGCGGCTGCACATCTTCGACATCCCGTTCTACTCACCCTTGGTACGCAAAAAACAGCGTTCGCCGGCCGGACGCTTCCGCGAGTCCTACGTGCCATTGTTTGCCAACTACGTCTTCGTTTTGGGCGGCGAAGAAGATCGTCAGACGGCGTTGAAGACCAATTGTGTCGCCAATTGGATGGCTGCCCCCGACACCGCCCTGCTGACGCGCGATCTGCACCAGATCCAGCGCCTGATCGAAACCGACGCCCCCTTGACCGCCGAGCGCCGACTCGGAGTTGGAGCGCGGGTCCGCGTGCGTTCGGGGCCCTTTCGAGGTTTTGAGGGAACCGTCCTCAGACGCGACGGCGAAACGCGCTTGTTGGTGGCTGTGAACTTTCTCCAACAAGGTGCCTCGGTGTTGCTGGAAGACTGCCAACTCGAACGGCTCGATTGACATCGCCTCACGCCGATGCCCGCAAGCGATCCCAATAAACCCCGCGTCCTGTTTGTCAACCGCTCGTATTGGCCGTGTGCCGAAGCGACGGGGCAACTCTTGACGGAACTTTGCGAAGACCTGGCGGGCGAGTTCGAGATTACGGTGCTCGCTGGTCAACCCAATCAGAATCCGGAGGGGCACGCTTACCAGGCCCGCGGCAGCCAGCAGCGCCACGGCGTGCATGTCCGCCGGGTCTGGAATTCGCGGTTTTCCAAAAGCTCGCTGCTGGGCAAGGGCTGCAACCTATTGAGCTATCTGTGCGGCGCGTTTGTGGCGTCCTGGCGAATCCCGCGGCCGGCCGTCGTCGTCGTCGAAACCGATCCGCCGCTGCTGTGTCTGTTGGGCGCGTTTTTGCGCTGGTGGCATGGCTGCCGGCTAGTGATCTATTTGCAGGACATTTATCCCGACGTGGCCGTGGCCGTGGGCAAGCTGCCCGGCGGATGGTGGACGGCCTGGCTCCGCCGCCTGTTCTTCTGGACCTATCAACACGCCGATCGCGTGGTTGTGCTCAGTGAGGATATGCGCGCGCTGCTGATCGCCTCGGGCGTCCAGCCGGCAAAGATCGTCTCGATCGCCAATTGGGTCGATACCGAGCGGGTCTTTCCCATTAAACACGATAATCCCTTCCGCGCCCGTCACGGATTGCAGGACCGGTTCGTGGTAATGTATTCGGGCAACTTGGGACTATGCCAACGGCTGGAAGATCTGATCGAAGCTGCCAGGTTGCTGCGCGAGCGAACGGAGATCGTGTGGCTTTTCATCGGTGACGGTGCCTATCGCCGGCGTCTCGAGGCTCAAGCGCAAGGGCTCGCCAGCGTCCGCTTTCTGCCGTACCAGCCCAAGAGCGAACTGGCTGCCAGCCTGAGCGCTGCCGACGTACACGTGGTTTCGGTCGATCCGAACGTGATCGGCTGTTTGATGCCGAGCAAGTTCTATGGCGTATTGGCCTCCGGCACCGCCGTGTTGAGCGTGGTGCCGCCGGAGTGCGAGTTGGCCCGCGTCACGCGCGAGTCGGGCGTAGGGCTGGTCGTCACGCCCGGCTCGCCCGAAGCTTTGGCCGCGGCGGTCTGCCAGGCCGCCGGCCATCGGCCCGAAGGCGAGGCGATGGGCATGCGCGGCTGGCAGCTCGCGCAGGAAAAA
>DATCFX010000355.1:0-2400 GCA_036509275.1 Pirellulales bacterium
GCGATTACGCAGACCGGCGGCGGGCTGGCAGCAAACACGTTGACCGCCACCAGCGGTGGAGCGATTTCGCTCGGCAGCGCCGCGAACCAAATCGCGCTGTTGGGTGCCGTCAGCCGCGGCGGGGATTTTGCGTTTGAAGACAGCGTGGCGTTGGAAGTGGACGGCCCCATGACTGCCGTCAGCACCACCAGCAACGTGTCGATCACCGTGCTCAACTTCGGACTTACCCTGGCCGCAGATATCACCACCGTCGGTGCGACGACCGGCATCAGCCTCTCCGGCGAAGGCATCACGCAGTCGTCCGGAACCGTCAACGCTGGCTTGGGAACGCTCACGCTCGATAGTGGCACCGGCTCCATCACGCAGACCTCCGGGGAGCTGGCAGCAAACACTCTGAACGCCACTAGCGGCGGAGCGATTTCGCTCGGCAACGCCGCGAACCAGATCGCGCTGTTGGGTGCGGTCAGCCGCGGCGGCGATTTTACGCTCGTGGACAGCGTCGCTCTGGAAGTCGACGGCCCCATCACGGCCGGCACCACCGCCAGCAACGTGTCGATCACCGTAAACTCCTTCGGACTCACCCTGGCCGGCAATATCAGCTCCACCGGCAGCAGCAACAGCATCAGTCTGACCAGCGTCGGCATCACTCAGTCGTCCGGAACCATCAACGCCGGCCTGGGCACGCTCACGCTCGATGCCGGCAGCGGCTCGATTACGCAGACCGGCGGCGAGTTGGCGGCAGGCACACTGACGGCCAGCGGCGACGGAGCCATCGAGCTGGGCAGCAACGCGAATCGGATCTCGGCCTTGAGTTCCGTCAGCCTGGGCGGGGACTTCACGCTCGAAGACAGCGTGGCCCTGGAAGTCGACGGCCCCATCACGGCAGGCCTCAACACCACCAATTTGTCCATCACGGTCAGCGGCGCCGGGCTCACGCTGGCCGGCAATTTTATCGCCGGCTACAACGGCAACGACATTAACCTGACCGCGGCCGGCATTACGCAGTCGTCTGGCACACTCGATGCCGGCACGGGCGCGATCACGCTCGACGCCGGCGGTGCGGCGATCAGTATGCAGGGGGCTTTGAATTCCACCAACGCCACGACCTCCGTCACGATTCATGACGCCAGCAGCGTCGGTTTGGGAACGATCACGGCCGCCGGAACCGTCGTGCTCGGCGTCGGGCAGGATATTACTGGCGCCGTCACGCAGTCGGGGCCGCTGTCGGCCGCCGAGTTGCAATTATCCGGCACGGGTTCGTTCACCTTAACGGCCGCGCAGAATAGCATCGCCACGCTGGCCGGCAGCGCCGATGGCATCACGCTGGTCGACTCCACCGGCATCTCGCTGGCCGGGGTGTCCAGCCAAGGCCTGCTGACCTTGCAGGCCGGCGGTCCGATCATTCAGCGCGGAGCCCTGGCCGTGAGCGGAACGTCGAGTTTCGCGGCCGGCGCCAATGCGATCGACCTGTCGCTGGCCAACGATCTGGTCGGAGCCGTGTCGCTCACTAACAGCGGCACCTCGAATGTGACCCTCGACAATACGGTCGGCCTGGTCTTGGGAACCTCCAGCGTCGGGTCGGGTACGCTCGAACTGACGGCCGGGGGATCGATCATCCAGACCGGCACGATCACGCAGGCCTCCGGCGCTGCCGCGACACAATTCTTCGTTACGGCCTTGGACGCCGACGTGCTGCTGGGGTTGGGCAACGACTTGACCGGGCCAATCACCGTCGCGGCCGCTGGCTTGGGAAGCGTGCGCGACGTCGATCTGCACGCAACCAACGCGGCCGTCCAATTGGCCTCGATCCCCAGCCTGCTGCGGAATTTGACGCTCACCTTCGACGCAGCGGCCGTGACGTTGCCATCGCTGGTCGTCACCGGACAGTTGCAGGTTTCGGCCGCCGGCCTGATCGGCCAGACCGCGGCCGTCAGCGTGACTGGAAGCACGCTGCTTTCATCTGGCGCGTTTGACGTCGATTTGAACCAGTCGCTAAACAGCTTCCTCGGCGCCGTGTCGGTCAACAACAGCGGGTCCGCCAATACGACGCTCACGACGTTGGGCTCGATCAACCTGGGCACGTCGGGCCTCGGCTCGGGGGTTTTGACGATCACGGCCAGCGGCATCACCGAGAGCGGCAAAGTCACGCAAAGCCCCGCGGCGGCCGGGGCCACCTTCAACGCCGGTGTGGGGGCAATTCAACTCACGGCCAGCGGCAATGTTTTGACCGGCCCCGTAGCGCTAAACAACTCGGGGCTGAACTCTGTCAGCTTGACCAACTCGCAGGCCTTGAACCTGGCCGCCTCGAACGTCGGTTCGGGCAGCCTGACGATCACGGCCGCCGGCATCACGCAAAGCGGCGCGCTGGTGCAGGCGGCGCTCGCCGGGCCGACCTCGTTC
>DATCFX010000356.1:0-2803 GCA_036509275.1 Pirellulales bacterium
CCGTCGCGCTGCTGGCGCGCCGGCGTTGCTCAGCGCGCCGGCTGTAGGCCAGGCTTCTCCACTGCTTCCGGAGGATCCTGCTTCCACGGCGGCGTCAGCCGATCCGCGAGTTCGAACTTCGAAACCGCGGACCAGCAGTCGCCGAAAACAATCGCCCAGCGCCAACGAGCCGCCAGCGGTTGCCACTCGGCCGCAGTCGCCTGAGCCGACGCCGCAACCGGCACAACTCACGCGCCAACCAGCCAGGCTCATGCCAGAGCCGACCGAGCCGGCGCCCCAGCCGACGGAGACTGCCGACCAGCCCGCGGGGTCGGCCGGCTTGTCGGGCGACGAATCGAGCACGCGCCAGGGACAATGGACCCAATGGGAAGACGGCCGAGCGCTGTGGACCTGCGAGTTTCGGGCGGGCGTGCGGCATGGCAAGGCCACGCGCTATTTCATCCAGGGAGAAGGCCCGCTGTTCGCCGAGTCGCTGGCCGACGGCTTCGAGGCGCCCTTCGAAGCCCAAGCCATCTTTGTCCAAGGCAAACTGGACGGCGTCTGTACCATCATCGACAGTTCGAAACGCACGCTCTGCCAGTTGTCGCTCAAGGCCGACGAGCTCGAGGGCGAAAGCACTTGGTTTTATCCCTCCGGCGACCGGCGCGAAGTGGCCCATTACCATGCCGGCCGGCTCGAAGGCAAACGCCTCGAGTACAATCGCGATGGTGAGTTGGCCAAGGACGAAGATTATCGCGGCGGCCGGCCCACGGCGATGGAGCTCACGAGCGACGAGGCAGGTCAGAAGCAAATGCGCGGCAACTATTACCTGGCCGGCCCGCTCAAGTCTACGCATTTCGATTGGCTGCACGGCGACCTGCTGACGACCGTCATCAAAGACTATCCCAACGATGTCCGCACCGGTCAGTGGATCTGGTGGCATTCCAACGGACAGCCGCAGTTGGAAGGCCATTACGAAGAAGACGTTCCCACGGGCACGTTCACCTGGTGGTATCCCAACGGCCAGAAGCAGCGGCAGGGCAACTACGCCGACGGCGCCCAAAGCGGCAAATGGAGCTGGTGGTTTCCCAGCGGGCAGAAACAGATCGAAGGCATCTACGCGGCCGGCGAGCTCGCCGGCCAATGGCAATTCTGGGCCGAAGACGGCACGCGCGTCCGCGGCGACACCGCGACGCTTGCTGCCCACTCGTCGCCGCGGAAGCAGCCCACTCCGGCCACGCGGCCGCGAATCATCCGCCAGGCCCAGCCCCGCCAAAATCCCGTGCGCTAACTCCTAGCGGGGGCGAGCCGGGGGCTGCGAGTCTGGGGACGCGGCGGCGCCGATTTCGGGTTTCGCCGGCTCGAAGAACATCAGGTGCTGCCAGGGGAGCTTGTCGAATTGCTCGACGAGCTTGAGCCCGTTGGGGGCGTACTCTTTGAGGATCTGTTTCTTGCTCATCTTGTGCAGCAGCTTGATGGGCACCTCGGGGTCTTCCAGCCGGAACTCGGCCAGGGCCAGCCTGCCGTGCGGCTTGAGCGCACGCCGCATGGCGGCGAGCATTTCTTCCGGATGCGAGAATTCGTGGTAGACGTCTACGAGCAAGATCAGATCGAGCTGGCCGATCGGCAGCTTGGGATCGGCGAGCGTCCCCAGCACCGGCTTGATGTTCTTGAGCCCGGCGTCGCGGGCGCGCTCGGCCAGCATGTGCAGCATTTCCGGCTGCACGTCGACGGCAAAGACGCGGCCGGTCGGACCCACGCGCTGGGCCAACTGCAAGGTATAAAAGCCGTTGCCGCAGCCCATGTCGCACACGGTTTGGCCGGGCTGCAAGTGCAGCGCATCGAGCAAGAGTTGGCAGTCTTCCTCGCGCTGCCGTGACTCGCGCACCAGCCACGGCGCGCCGGTGTAGTGCATCGTCTGCGCGATTTCACGCCCCTGATAACGCGTCAGCGGACGCGGAAGCTTTGCCGCCCGGGAACGTGTGCTGGCCGGAGCATCGGCGCCGGGATCGGCGGCCGCCAGCCGACCGGCCGGCACGGCAAGCGCCGCCACGCACAACAGGACAATCCAACACGAGTTTGCCAGTCGGTGCATGAGCGCCATCTTCCGGGCCGAGGGGACGTGCGGGGGTCCCTATCGTTATACCCTGGCGGCGCGGCAGGCGGCGATGATTTGCCGCAGGGACTGTTCATGGCCCGCGGACAGCGCCTGGCAGTCGGCCAGGCTGTCGACCCGGCGATTGCCGCTCAAGCGGGCCGCAATCTCGGCCGCCAGCAGGGCCGCCCGGCGCGCGGCGATCGTCAGACCGAGCAGCCGGCCGCTCTTAGGGGCCAGATACGCGATGGCCAGCCCAGCGGGGCTGTCGTCGTTGTGCGTCTCGGCGTCCCCAAGCTCGAACCAGTGGCTTTCGACCGGCACTTGCAGGGCATCGAGCTGGACAAGCGTGGGCCCGATATGCGCGACCTGCGGATCGGTGTACGTGGCATTGCCCACCAGCAGCGGGTCCGCGGCCTTCCGCCATCGCGTCAGCGCATTGGCCACGGCCAGCCGAGCCACGGCCGTTGCCGATCCTGCGAGAAAGTTTTGCCCGGCCGCATGGCCCAGGGCGAGGATCGCGCGGTTGGAAGTTTGCAGCCGGCGGTTGATTTCCACGCCGCGCGAGCCGCAGCGGATGCCCGCGGCCACCAGATCCAAGGCGGCCAGCGACAGCGGGCTTTCGCCGGCCTCGACGATCTGCTCGGCGATCAACTCCTGCCGCTGGTCCTGCCGCTGGAGAACGACGCTCTGCCAGCGGCCCGAGCGGCTGCTGTTCGAGATGTTCCA
>DATCFX010000357.1:0-3672 GCA_036509275.1 Pirellulales bacterium
AGCGGTAGCGGCGGATTTGCTTGCCCGGCCCTTTGACGGCGGTCGCGCGGCATTCGAGTTCCTCGGCCGGCAAGTCAGTCGAGCCATCGGACACCGGGAGCACCCGCACGCTGCAAAACACCGATCGCTTGGGCTCTTTCGATGTCTTGCCATACAGAAACTCGTGGATGCCGGCTTCGCCCCGCAGCACGCCATACAGCGACACGCCGGTCACGAGCACCGTCAGTTCGCGGGTCGTCTTTTCGTCGGCGAGCAGCTCGTGCAGCACCGTGGTCTGAAAACCGTGCCGCCGAGCCCAATTCATGTACATCTCGCCCAGCAGGCCGGCGGGGTCGTCTTCGGCCGGCTCGCCGTCCACGCGGGCAATGCAAACGATCGCATCAGCGCTGTCCAGCGGCCCTTGGCAGTGCGTGCCGTACTCGACCATTGTCACGTCGCGCTCGACGTCGACCACCTGCTCGGCCAGCTTCGCCAGCGACGCCTCGGCCCCGTTCAAGCTGCGGCAGTGCAAATGCCGCAGCAGTTCGTCGGCGCGATTGCGCACGCGCTCGACCGCGTCGCAGACCCGTTCGATGCGACTGATCTCGCTGAGCACGCGCCGGGCGGCGGCCCGATCGTCCCAGAAATTGGCGTGCGTGGTCTGCTGGAGCAGGACGGCCTTGCGCTCGGCCAGGCTATTGGTGCGGCAATGGGCCTCGAGCGCTTCGACACGCGGGCCGATCGCCGCGGCCCGCTCGCGCAGTTGCTCGAGCGTGACCTTGGTCGTCCGCTGGCGATACGGGTGCGCGATGTCCACGCGCACGTCCTGCGGCAACTGCGGCTGCTGATCGACAATCTTCACCTGGATCGTGTCGCCCGCCGGCTGCAACCGCACGATCCGCGGCGCGGCGGCGCCTCCCAGCTTGACCATCTGCCGCGCGATCGGCAGCAGCGCCATGCGCTCGACGGCCCGCTTGAGCGGCCGGGCGCCATACTGCCGGCTGAAGCCGTGCTTGAGCAGCACGTCGATCACGCCCGGGTCGACGTCCACCAGCATTTCGCGCCGCGTAATGCCGCTGCGCAGCAGCACGCGCCCCAGCTCGCGCTGGGCAATGATCCGCATCTGGGCTCGGTCCAGCGGAGTGAACTTCACCACGCGATCGAGCCGATTGAGAAACTCCGGCCGGAATTGCTCCTGCAGCCGCAGGCTGACCTGGTCTTCCATGTCGTCTTGCTCGTCGGAGCGAAACCCGAACGACGTCGGCCGCGCCAGGTCGCTGCCGATGTTACTGGTCATGATGATCACGGTCTTGGTGAAATTCGTGACCTGGCCCACCGCGTCGGTCAACCGGCCGGCATCGAACAATTGCAGGAACAGATCGAAGATATTGTCGTGGGCTTTTTCGATCTCGTCGAACAAGATCACCGAAAACGGCTGCTGCCGCACCTTCGAGACCAGGCTGCCGCGCCGCATGGGCGACTGATCGCCGGCCTGCGGGTTACCGATCAGTTTTTCGAACGACGCGTAATCCTTGAATTCCGACATGTCGTAGCGCAGTAGCCGCTCCGAGCTGCCGAAGACGAACTCGGCCAGGGCCTTGGCCAGCTCGGTCTTGCCTACGCCCGTGGGACCGACGAACAGCAGCACGCCCATCGGTTTGTGCGGATCGGTCAGGCCGGCCTTGAGCAGCGTGATCAGGTCCACGACGGTCTCGACCGCTTCGTTCTGACCGATGATCCTGCTGTCGAAAAACTGCCGCACTTCGTCCAGCCGCAGTGCTTGGGCGTCGTCGAGCAACTGGCCGGGGATGCCGGTCATCTGCGCGAGCGATCGCAACACGTGCCCGCGGCCGACTTCGCGACTCTTCTCGGCCCCGTCGCCGCGCGTGTCTTCGGCTTCGTCGCGCAAGACGCGATCCAGCAGCCGCGCTGCCCGGCCAGGCAACACCTGGCCGGGAAAATAATCCTCGCTCAGCTCGACCGCGGCATCCAGCGCGGCCGGTGTCACGATCGGCCGGCCGTGATCCAGATGCACACCCTGCCATTGGCCGGCGGCCGACTTCAGGATTTCGAGCGTCTCGTCCCGCGTCGCGGCTTCCAGCCGGTGAATCTCGAACAGCTTGCTGAACGTGGGATCGCTCTCCAGGCCGATGCGGTATTGCTCGCTGGTACACTCGCCGCACAGCAGCAACTCGCCCGACTCGATGAACGGGGCCATAAACGTCCCGACGCTGTCGTTGCTATGGACCGTGGTGCCAGTCGTGGGCAAGTTGACAACATCGGTAAAGTACAGCACGACGCGGCGGGGAAACTTGGTTTGCTCCACCAGGTTCTTGACCCGCGTCTGACGCTCGCCCAGCCAGGTGGTGCCGGCCAGCATCTGGGCCGATGCGGTTTCCAAAAACAGCAGGGGCTCGTCCCAATCGGCCGCCTGCCGGGCCAGCTCGTGGATCACGGCCGTCTTGCCCACGCCCGAGGGACCCAGCAGCAGAACGGAGCCGCGTTGCGAGCCGGCCAGCCGCCGCGCGAGCTGATCGATTTGGGCCTGCCGGCCGAAGGCCCGCACCCGCTGACGCTCGCTCTGGTCTTGGAAGAGCACTTTGCCAAAATCGGCCAATGCACGCAAATCGATGTCCATGGTCCAGTCGCCGCCCGTGAAGTTTGCCCAGACAGTTGGCTCGCCGGCTCGGAACGATTTATCATAAGCAAGCTCCGGCGGCGAATCATCCGCGAATTCGGGATGCGCCGAGCGGCCGGGTGCCATGCGCACGCGGCGTGGGCATGTTTCCTGCGGTGACGCCCAACTCGCATGCCCACGAAGCGTGCGCATGGCACCCAATGTCGGCAAACCAGTTTGGTTGGAAAGGGAGGCAGCGATGGCCAGCAAAACGGCGGCGACGGTGGCGCTTTGCGACATGGAAAACGGCCAGGAAGGCGATGTGTTTCTGCTGCTGGCCGGCAAGCAGGAGCTTACGACCCGCGAAGGCAAGCCGTATTTCAAAGTCTCGTTTCGCGGAGCCGGCCGCGAGGTGGCCTTTCCCATCTGGCATGACTCGATCTGGGCCGACGCCTGCAAGAGTCAGTGGGCACTGGGGGCGTTTTACAAAGTCCGGGCCGTCTATCGCGACACCAGCTACGGCCCGCAGCTCGAGATTCGCAAGATCCGCGAGGTCGTCGACAGCGACGCCCGCGACGGCTTCGACGCCGCGATGTTTCACGCACGTTCGCGCTTCGAGCCGCAAGCCATGCTGGAGGAGTTGGCGTCGATCGCCCGGCAACGAATCGAATGCGAGCCGCTGCGCGACCTGGTGCTCGACCTGCTCCAGCAGCATCGCGAGCCACTGTTGTCGCTGCCGGCCGCCACGCGCAACCATCATTGCTACCTCGGTGGCTACCTGGAGCACGTGCTCAGCGTGACCCGGACCTGCGTCTATCTGGCCGACAAGTACGACGACTATTACCCGGATCTCAAGCCCCGTTTGGATCGCGGCCTGGTCGTGGCCGGGGCCATCTTGCACGACGTCGGCAAGCTGCGCGAGATCGAACTGCAAACCGAGGGCGCAGCCTACACGGCGGCCGGCACGCTGGTGGGACATATTCTGCAAGGCCGCGACATCGTGCGCGAGGCGGCCGCCGGCCGCGGTCTCGATCCCGAACTGCTGCTGCGGCTGGAGCACATCATTATTTCGCACC
>DATCFX010000358.1:0-15588 GCA_036509275.1 Pirellulales bacterium
GAATCGTCTGGCCCGAGTCATTGCGAAACGGCACGCCGTCGGGTGCAAAACCCATAGGAATCTACAAGCGAGTGATGAATGATGAATTGCCGAATGTCGCACGACCGGCCGGTGTCCCGTGCTGATCGTCCCGCATGTCGACTTCCGCACGATCTCCTAGAACTAAAACATGCCTCCGCCAAGGCGCTTCGCGCGATTGTCGGCGTGAAAGGTCGCGTGCCTATCGGTGGCCAGCCCGGCGGTGGCCCGGCGCTCGGCGTAAGGCACCGTGTAGGGCGTGCGATCAACGTTGCGGCAGACTTGCGTCGTGGCGCCGCGCAAAGCGACGCTCCAAGTCACTTGCTGAATCGCACCGTCAGGATTGACCGGCTTGAGCCCGGCATAGATGCAGGTTTGCGGGATGGCCGCTACGTACTCCACTTCAGCGGCGTCCAGGTACGCGTCGGCCAGTTGGTCGCAGGCTTGCTGGTTGTTTTCCACGAGCGGCGCCGCGCTGTAGTCGCTGCCGTAGCGTGCAATGTGCGTGAGCTGAATATCCTGCCAGAGGTAGCGCGGCAGGCTGCCGGCTGGCGAGTCCTGATCGCGTTGGCGCTGGTAGCGGCCGAGCGACCAGCTTTGTGCGTCGCGGATCTCCAGGGTCGTGCGCAGCATCAACTGTGCGGCGCCATAGCTAAAACCACTGCCGGACGAGCCGCCAGCCGGGCTGAACGACACTTTGCGGTACACCGGTTCGTCAAACTTCACCAGGCCGGCCGCCGGCTCCAGGCTGAAGCTCCTGTAGTACAGCATGCGCTTGTCCTGGTCGGAGCTGCCGTCGCCCAACGGCACGAGGATATCGACCGTGTTGCTGTCCTCGGTCGATCGCGTCGTGTCGTACCACACGCCGAATACTTGGGCCGCCATGTTGCACTCCAACGGCTCGCCCAGCGAAGGTTCGACCGCCGTGTCGAGCTGCTTAGTGCCCAGTGGCAGGATTTGCCGCACGTCGCTGATCGGCCCGTAGCCGGGGATTGCGGTCAATCGGCTGGGATCGACCTGGTACCAGCGAAAGACGCTTTCCATTGCCTTGACCCGCAGCTTCGGGTCGGTGATCTGGTTGAAATAATTCAGGTCGACTTGGCCGAAGCCGCCATCGGCGGCCAGCGGATTGGGGGCGTAATCCAAGCTGGCCAGGGGCAGAATTGTGCCATCGGTATTCCAACCGACGGCCATCAACGGTAGATCGGCCTGGTAGCGCACCGGCGCGCCCACGACCACCAGGCTGTCGGGCACGTCCGACGCGCTGCAGGCCAGACTGTCGGCCTGCAAGTCGGCCGTGTCAGGCATTGGCTCGCCGTCGCCGCTGGGCAGGATGGCCACGGTATCGTCCAGTCCGAGGACGATGCGGCAACCCAGCTCGTCGGCCAGGTCGGCCAGGGCTTGCGCCGGCACGGCAAAATCCCAGTCGATCGTCGGCCGGGGGCCATTGGGCATCTGGTTGACGTCGTAGCCTTGCTCGCCCATGGCTTCCAGGCAGAGCCGCGCCAAGTCCTGGGGCGTCTTGATCGTTTCGGATCGTAGCGACCCGTCGCCGTAGGATTGGTTGTAGTTACCGCAAATCTGGCCGCTGGCCCACATCCAGCGGCGATCGAGAATCGCCAGCCGCCAGACAAACCCGCCGGTCGAAGCATCGAAGCTGGCCGCCTCGACGCGGCAATTCGGCAGCTCGATGACGACGTCGCCGTAATAGAAAAAAAACGAGCCGATCCCGGGCGCGAAATCCGGCTGCGGCGTCATTTCCACCTGGATCACGCCGGGAGTGATACCGTGCGCGAGCGTATAGCTTGCGCCGATCAACTGTTCGATTCCCGGGAAATAGGCGAGACCTTGCAGGTCGGGCATATGCGTTACACCTGCACGCGGCGGCCATAGCCAAAGTTCAGGTTCAAGTCGGACATCGAACAGCCTTGCGGCTCGATCGTGAGGTACTCGCCAAGGCCGGTGAGCACGTTCGAAGGATCGTTGATCGTGGCACCCTTGGCGGCGTAAATCACTCCGCCGGCAACGAACGTCTTGGCTTGCATATCCTGCGACAGGTCGAGTATGCCTTTGCCACTGATGGAGTTGCTGCCCCCGCCGAGTTGTCCGGTGCTGTTCCAGAACAGCGTCCCGCCGTTGATCGCGAACTGGCCGCAATTGCCCGTGCCATAGACCGTCAGCGTGCCGGCCGACATCTCTAGCGAGCCGAGACCGTTTCCCTGCTGCACCGTGGTGCCGCCGGCGATGGTATAGCTCGTGGCCCCGGAAAGAGGGCCGATCAACACTTGGGCGTCGCCCTGCACGTTGGTGACATATCCCACCTCGAGCGAATCGAGTCCGCCGTATTGACCAGGGATCGCGCCGATCCCCACCGAGCCACGCAGGACTTGCATCGAACTGCCCGGCGCGACGAGTCCGCACCAGCAAAACGTCGGCAATCCCGGCTCGTTGGAAGAGCCCGTGTTGCTCACGGTAATGGCGGTGGCGGCGCTCGAGACGCTGCCGATGCGCACGCGCGGGCTGCCCGCCCCCGGCCCGTAGCCGATATTCGTGCGCGCGGCCTGCAACGTAAGCATGGTCTCCCGGTATTCCAGGTATTTGCCCGTGTACTGTAGCAAGCCAATGTTGCCCGTGTAGCTGGCGGCCACGTTGAACGAGTTGAGCGCCACCGATCCCAGCGCGTCGAGGTTGTACAGCATGTCGACGGTGCCGTTTTCGACGTACACGTCGTCGCCGTTGATCGGCAGTACGAAGTTGCCCCAGTTGGCCACGTTGTCCAGGAAATTGGGGCCGGTGCAGGCGGTGGTATTGCCCACGCTGCCCATCGCGCCGGTGCCCCCGGCGGCTGCCGCCAGGGCCGTGAACGGCTTGCCCGCGGTTTTGCCCATGCCGATCACCGACGCGGCATTGGCCGTCCAGGTTACCTCCTGCAGCTCGGCGATGCTGCTGGCCGCCAGTGCCGCAGCCAGTTTTGCGGCGGTGGCGCTGACACCGCCGCTGTCGCCGGCAACGGAGACGCCTTTGGTGTTGATCGCGACGGCGTAGTTCGTGGCAGTGTCGTTGGCGGTGATGGTCAGCGACCACACCTGGACGGTCGGTATTGCGTTGCCGATCCAGCGGTTGATTCCCATGGGTTCGTCTCCTTCTCTCAAATGAGCCAGGGCGTGGGATTGGCCACCAATGGGAGCGCCGACTCGAACTGGTAGCCCCAGGTGATTTCCCACTCGACGGCCGAAGCGCCCGCGCCGGCGCCGACGGGCCGTGGCGTACTGCGGGTCAGCGTGCGCTGGTCCTGATGCTCGGCCGTGGGCCAAATGGGATATGCCGGCTGCGGCCAGGCCATGAAACCCAAGGCCCGGCCGGTCTGGCTGACCTTGTAGCTGGTAAATTGCTGCGTCTGCTGGCGGACCGGCAGTCCGTTGAGCGTCGCCATGTAAATGAATTGCGGGCCGCCGCCGGCAAACGTCAGCGTCTCCTGCCAATCGAGTAGTTGGGCGGCCGGATCGGGATTGGGGATTTCGGCCTCCAGGGCAATCGTGTAGCTGCGGTACAGACCTAGCTCGCCGCCGCGCCACTGCTGAAAGCTCGGCTGTTGAGTGACGCGCACGCCGCCCAACGTCTGGCTGCTGATCAATTGGTGCGGCGTCGGGGTCACGCCGTCCGGCAAATAGAGCACGGCATCTTGCGCCTGCAGCGAGTAGGCCGCCATCATGGTTTCGATCGCCGCCAACAAGGCGTCCTGCGTATCGGCTTGCAGCAGACCTTGGATGGTCCACCGCTCGACGGTCGAGCGCTCGATTTGCGCCGGCCCGAACTTTGTCTGCCGCTGGACCGAGAGTCCGGCTTCGTACAATGCGTGGCGATAGGAGCCGTAACTAAAAATCATCGGCCCAACCCGTCTCGAAGCCAAGAGAAGTCCGCAGCCCGTTGGTATCCGTCAAGCGGCGCCCGTTAGCTCCCCAGCGTCAGCACCACGCTCAATTCGTCGGTTGAGCCGACCTTGCGGGCAATGCCGCTGAGCGTGAGCGTGATCTCCTCGCGGCCAGGCACCACCGGTCCGCGATCCGGAAACTGCAGCGTGGCAAAGTTGAAGGCCAGCGACGACCCGGCACCCGCCAGCACCAGCGCGGCGCTGCTGCCGGCCAGCGCCTGCCCGTAAAGATCGATCTCGGCGGACGTGAAGGGGTTCTGGCATTGCAGGCTGACCTGCCGGTCCTTGGGCATAATCGCCGTGGCGCTCGTCGAGTTGGCGAATCGCACCTCCAAACTATTGTCGATCGTCACGGTCCATTGCTTCACTTCCCGCGAGATGCCCAGCAGCGTGAGCGTCGAATCCGAGAAGACGAGCGGGGCCGAGTTGTCCAGCGTGACCGCCGGAAAACTGCCCGCCGCTGCTGGCGTTTCGGTCTGTCCGGCGATTTCCAGCGACAGCTTCATGGCCTGCCCTTGGACGCCGGAGAATGTCGCCTTGTCGACCTTGCAGCCGGCATACGTGTAGACCCCCGCCACCTTGTCCACGGTGACATAAAACGCGGCGAGGCCGTCGGCCAGCGGATACGTCGTGCCCGATGGCGTGCCGCCCAACACCAAGGGCAGCAAGTGCGACAGGTCGGCAGGGCTGGGATACAGCTCGATCACGCCGGCGATTGAGTCGTTTCCTTGCCGCGTCCGCTCGCTGTGGTGCGAGCGGCCGCCGCGAATGCCGCTGGAGTCGATGATCGTGCCGGCCTTGGTGATCTGGCAGTTCTCGAACTCGTAGCCGCGAGTCACCGGGCTGACCGTGTCGATTCCCAACTGACTTTGAAAACCTTGAGACATTTTCGTTGGTCTTCCTTTTCGACCGAGTGGCCTGGTCCGCCGGACGCTCGTTACGTTCCGCGCGGCTCTCTGCTGACGAACCACAACAGCAGCGACGAGTGGAAAAAGCCCCGCATCCACGATTCGGGTTGCACGATCGTGCTGGGCTCGACCCAGCAGCCGATGATTTCCGGCACCGCGGCCAGCGTTTGGTGGCGAAAGGCCCGGGCAATCTGCTCGCGCCAGTTCAAGTACTGATCCAGGCGCCCGGCCGCTGGGTCCTGGTTGTCGCGATCGACAATCGATACCAACACCGGGTATTCGACGTCGTCGCGGCGGTTGGTGCCTTGCAAGCGATTCATGTGCTCTGGGCCGTGGGGGCTGACCAGCACGCTCGGCAGCGGCACGTCAGCCGCGCCCAGCGACACGGCCGCGGGAATTTTCATCAACAGCACGCTCGCCGGCGGCAGGCCAGCTAATTCAAGGCCGCGGACTCCGCTGCAAACCGCCTGCAAGCAGCGCCAGTGGACCGACTGGCCGTGTACCGGCACGGCCGTGCCGGACGAACTCCGCAAAAACCAAGGCCAAAGTTGAACCGGTCGCATGGGGCGCGTCACTCGTGAGCTAGAACAACCTGGACCGCAGGGCAGACCTGGCTAGGAATCCGCGCGCATCACCAGCCGGCGCCAGGTCCGCGTTGCACCGTCGATCGTGGCCGAGACGGTCACGATCGCCGTCGCGCCGGCGGCGAGCCGAAAGGTCGGCTCGTCGTATTTCAACAGGCCGCTGCCGCCGACCGCGATCATGGCAGTGCCGGCAGGCACCAGGTCCGTGCCGTCCGAACGCTGCGTCACCTCGATCGTCGGCATCGCGATGCCGACGGTCAGCGGCGTGCCGTTGCGAAACCAGGCGACCGTGTATTCGTCGAGGCCATCGCTGTCGTTGGGCACAAATTCGACGTCGGCGGGGTAAATGTCCTGCGAGCTATCCAGTTCGACGCCCGCTTCCACCTCGTTCACGGTGGGAATGGTGACGCCCGTCTGCGGATCGCTGCTGAGCAGCACCTTGTCGTCGCTTCCCAAAGCCCACGAGGCCAGCTTGCGGCCGATGCTGCCGGTCGTCGTCAGCGTCGAAAGTGCCACGCCCCAGGCCGCGGTGTTCAAAGCGGCGACAGCGGTGGAGTTGGGGTTGCCAACCAGATCCATTTCCGAGCCGACCGCCGCCGGCTGAGCCGGTAAGTTGTTGGTCTTGGCCTTGATGGCGGCGATGTCGGCATTGTCCGGCGCGACGTACGAGGCCGCCGGCATCAAGCCCGACTGGATCGCAGCTACGCTGGGGTCCTGCAAATCGCCCACGCGCTTGCTGTCGAGCACCAGCGAATCGATCGGCGAGGCGTCGGTCACGCTGTTGACCGTGGCGGTCGCCACGATCTGCACCACGTCGCCCTTCTGGTAATCGCCGGGAATCGTGCCGCTGATCGTGTAACCACCGCTGCCGGCACCCAGGCTGGCCACCGACAGCGCAAAATTCGGGTCGAAGCTGCCGTTGCGATAGGCCGCGGCGGTGGGCATCGAATCGGCGTCGGCCAGCGCGCCGGTGTCGATGCGTCGCGTGGTGACCAGGCCGTAATAGTTGTCGTTGGGTTTGTAGCTCATGCGCAAATCCTCTCACACGAAATCAGGGCGGATCGAAGCACGGAGCCATAAACGGGCGAAATACCCCCCTCGGTCGCCGTGCTGGCCGTGGCCGTGCTGGGTTGCGTCAAGCCCGAGCCATCGACCGAGAGCAGCGGTTGCGGACCGTAGCTGTTCCAGGTGACGATCCACGGTCCGCCGTCGGAGCCGGTGACGGTGACTCCGCCAGCCGCGGCGATATCCGACAGCGCGTTAAGCGCGGTTTGCAAATCAGCCATGCTGATGGCGTAGTCGAGATCGGAGGTCGCTTCCTCGGTCCCCGTGACGGTGAACGTGCCAGCATCAGCCGTAGGCTGCGGGAGGGTCTGCACCTCGTTGGCGCCCGTCGTCGAGTCGTCGGTGCCATCCGTGAAACTGAGGCTAATAGTCCCGTCCCAGGAAGTTTGCCCGCCACTGCCCGTGCCGTCGTCCATCATCAAACCGTTGAAGGGGTTTGGCGGTTCCTGGCCGCTTCCGGTGACGCCGCTATCCCACACGCCGGTGAGGTTCGTTCCGTAATTGTCGTCGCCAAGTTGCCAGTAGCCAGTCGCAGGTGAATTGCCGCTGGGGCCGTTGACCAGCGTGCCGATGGCGGTCGCGCCGGTGGCTGGCACGTCGGTTGGTCCGCTGCCGGCCGTCGTCTCGCTCACCACGTCGATCGAGCCCGCACAGTTCAGCCCGCTCGCATCGCATGTGGTCTGCGGGACGTTGACGTTGGCCAGGCTGCCCTGGAACGTCATGCTGATCGAGCCGGCGTTCACTTCGCCAGTGGCCGAGATATTTCCCGCGCCGATGGTCGAGAGCGCTTCGAGTGCGGCTTGAATGGTCGCGGCCGGATCGTTCCAGTTCAGCGCACTGATCGTCTGGCCGTAGAACGCCAGCGTGTACGTGCCAGCGGTGGGCACCGGCGAAAAGCTCACCGTTTGAACTTCGTTTGGCATGGTTGCAGAATCCTGGGTGATGCCCGATGACGGAAGACGCCCGCGCCACGCGTGCGGCTTATCGATCCAGTCTGCACAAAGTTCTCCAACGCGTGCCGCACGTGACCAACTCGGCGTGCTGCACGCGCCACACATTGCCGCCGGGGTCGGTCAACGTATCGGTT
The DNA here is from genome assembly GCA_036509275.1 of Pirellulales bacterium. GTDB lineage: Bacteria > Planctomycetota > Planctomycetia > Pirellulales > PNKZ01 > DATATB01. The sequence goes on from DATCFX010000358.1 coordinate 7,594, forward strand.
GGACGCGGCATCTGCCCGGCCAGCGCCACCACCGGCAGGCTGAAGCCGCGCGTGATGTCCACCGCCGTCAGCGCATCGGCCAGCAGTTCGAGTTCGCCCTGGCCAAGCTTGAAGGGCGACACCGCCGCCAGCGCGAGATCGGCCTGCCCCGCCTGGCTGAGCACTAGCGTAAGCGTGTGGTCGAACACGGCGGCGTCGCCGCTAGGGTCGAAGGCGAGCGTCATGGGCCGGTAAATCCCCGGCTGTGAATCTCGAACGGATCCGCAGCCGCAATCTGGGCATTCAATTTTTCCAATTGCGACAGGTAGCTATCGAATAGCCCTTGCCAACTCACCACTTGCCCATCGATCTTGTAGTTGGGCTTGGGATCGGCCGTCATGTCGGCCAGGTTTTGCGCGATCTGATCGCGCGCCGCCAGCAGGTTGTTGAGAAAGTCTGGCACGGGACGAGTCCTCGGGAGAATGCGGAAGTATGAATGATGAATGATGAATGGAAAAAAACCTTGCAGTGCAGCTTGTCCCCCATTCATCATTCAGCATTCCTCGTTCATCATTTGTCTTTACGCGTTGTAGTTCTTCACCACGTAGCGGGGATTCATGACGGCGGCCGCACCGCGCTCGCTGGCCTTGTAGCGAACGACGACATCCTGGCTGAACTCGGCCTCGCTGTTGACGGGAGCTTGGGTCACGGTGATCGGCCAGTTCTCCATGTAGGCGAAAGCCCGCTTGAAGTCGCCGTGGAACCACCACTGCTTGGCCGACGACTCGGCCGTGCCGGCCGCGACGATCCGCCGGTACAGCAGCCGGCTGCTCTGGAAGCTGTAGCCGGCCAGCGGATTGGCATACCGCGTGTGTACGCTGCCCGTCGAGCTTTCGTTGCTGACCGTTTGCACGTCCGTGGCGTGGAAGATCCGCGCCGCCGCGTGCAGATAGGCCGGCGTCACCAGCACCGTCTTGGCCTGCACCAGGATCGGTTCGCCCGTGTTGGGATCGAGCATGTCGGCAAACAGTTGCTCGGAGGCATCCACGCTGGTCCAGTCGACCAGCTCGTTGCCGCTGACCACGTTGACCCACGGGCTGCTGGTCTGGTACGTGTTGTACGTGGTGCCGACCCACTTGTAGTTGTTCGTGGTGCCGATCACCAGGTCCAGGAGCCGCTTTTCTTTGTTCAGGCCGAGGATTTCGCCCACTTCGGCGGCCCGCGTCAGCACCAGGTGCGTGCGATCGAAGAAGATCGCCTCACGCGTGACCGGCACGATAAAGCCGCGCTTGGTCGTCGACGGCGTCTCGATGTAGTCTTCGCCGAAGCCCAGGCTCGGGTACGGCATGCCCGGCGGCACTTCCTGGATATCGTCGGCCACCCGGGCAATGCCGGGAATCTTCTCGCCGTCCAGCCGCGTAGGAATGGTCTCGACGAGCTTGGACATGATGAAGGCCTCCTGCTGGTAGGCCTCCATGATCTTCGAGTAAATCACCTGGCCGGTAATGTTGAGGAACGCGGTGACGTCCACGCCGTCGCCGGCCTCGAGCACATTCACGCCGCCGGAAGCGCGGGGATCCATCAGCCGCACCCACTCGTGGCCGTCGGGCACCAGCGTCTCGGCCAGGTCGCGGAGGCTAAAGTCATCGGCCCGCAGGTGCTTCTCGCGCAGGGCCTCGGCCAGATGGCCGGTGGTCTTTTGCGGTCCGTCGAGTTCGTAGCGGCGTTTCAGTTCGCGATATTTGATCGTACCCAAGGTATGAGTCTCCGCTGTGAGGGGAAAAAGTTCGTACGTGTGGCGCGCGTCGGCTGAAGCCCACGGCGAGCCAGGAAACAACGCTTGCGCGCCTCGGCGACCCGCGAATCAGGAGGGCGCCGCCTGCGGACCTCCAAACAGTACCGTGCTGACGACGTCGACCAGCACCGTGGTCGACGCGGGATTCACCCGGCTGGCGCAGCGCCCGACGGCCAGGTCCACGGCAGCCACGGCGACCACTTGCTGACTGGTCAGCACCGTCGCGCCGCTGGGTTGGTCGGGGCCGAGAAGCTGACCCACTTCGAACGTGGCGCTTTGGCAGTCGTATTCGAAGACGCCCGTCGTGGCCACGCGAATCGGATCGGTCGCCCCCACCGGCGACGACTGCATGGCCACACCCGCAAATTTCGAGTGAAACAACTGTTGGTTAGCCGCCTCGCTGCCTTGGTTCGCCTGGCTGGCGGCCGGCAGGGCGTTGTCGGTGTTCAGGTACACCAGGTCGCCAATCTCGATGAGCGTGCTGCCGTCGACCGACAGGACGACCGGATTGGTTTCCCCATATCTCCAACGCATCACGTTCGACATTGCGTCACGCTCCTGTAGAAAGGCCGAGTATCAGAAAAAGTCCCAACGCTGGCGCGGCACGGCACGGCCGCCGGCCCCGCGTTTGCGGTTCAGCTAATCAAGCGGGCAAAGGTGCGGGCATCGGGCGCCTCGGCCAGCAGCCGATCGGCCGGCAACTGGCCGCGCGACACCGGTCGGGCCGGACCGCCGGCCGGCCATTGCCGAACCGACTGCACCAGCCGCGCCCGCTCTTCCACCAAGCGCCGCATTTGCGTTTCGTCCGTGGCGCTCAGCAACGCCTCGAAAAAGGCCTCGCTCACCACCGCCCGCGACCACGGATCCTGCCCATCGGGCAGCGGCAAGCTCTGCTCGGCCAGCAGCCGCAGGGCCAGGTCGCGTTTTTGCGATCCGATGCTCTGCGCCCGCAGCGCGTCCAGTTCACCATTGACCCGCGCCAATTGTTCGCGCAGCGGCTGCTCGACCTGCTCCAACAAGTCGGGCCGCGCCCTTCGCAACTGCTCGAGCGAGAGTTCCGACGCGCGATCGGCCCCGTCGCTGGCAGCGATCGGCGATCCGCCGGCGGTTTGCGACTCGAACAACCCGCGCGTCGTGGCCGGGTCGGCCACCAGGTCGACGCTCTGGACCTTGGTGATCGCTTCCACCAGCACGCGCTGCGCGTCGCGCGTGACCCGGGCTTGGACGTTGTGCGAAAAGCCCACGTTTTCCGGCTGGTGCTCCGCATCCCACGCCAACTGGCCGGCCAGGGCATGCGCGGGGTTGAAGTGCAGATCGGCGAACAAGCCTTCCTCGGCCCGCAGCGTCACGTTGCGCACGACGCCGATGCGATCCTGGTAGTCGCGCGGACCCTCGGGTGCGCCCTTGGGATGGTTGACGTTGACCTTGGCGCCTTCGTACAGGGCCACGGCGCCGGCCAGTGCGGCGGGCAAATAGCTGCGGCCATTGCGCGATTGCAGCCCCAGGATCTTCACGCCGCGGATCACGCCCGCCTGGCGATCGACCCGCATCGTCACGCCGCGCGAGTCAACAAACTCCTGCAAGGTCTCGTGCATGTTTGCCTCCTTCGAATTGCTTGAAACAAAAAAAGCCTGCGAATCACCCCAAGGAGTGTTCCACAGGCTCGAGGCCGATACGCGCCGGCTCATCTGGCCGGCGGGCTCGTCGCGATACCATCAGGTTGTCTTGGCCGCCGCCGGGGGCGAGCGGCCTGGCTACCGCTCGACCGATTCCAGCCGCTTGTTCAGCCGCTGGATCGTGCCGTCCTGAATCGTCAGCTCGATGGCGGCCGTGCCATGAAATCCGTCTCGCAAAGCCTGCCCGAGCAGGCCATCCAGCGCTTGCCACGCGCGGTTTAACATTGCCTGGTTCGTGCTGCTGGATTTCCTGTCCGTCATGCTCCCCACTTTACAAACCCGAGTGTCAAAAACCAAACAAAACTTTGGTCATTGTTTTGCGCCGTTATTGCGCCGCGATTCCGCTGCGCTTGGCGCTGGCCAGGTTCGTTTGCTCTTGGTCGTAGTCCAGGCCGCTGAGCTGGCTCCAGGTTTGCGGCGAGAGGATGCCAGACTCGTATTCGATGCTCAGGGCCTGGGCCGTTTGCAGCATGTCGCGCACGGCCAGCGAAGGCGGCACTACCTGGATCTCGACCTCGGTGAGCGCTTCGCTGGCGAACTGGCCGGCGCGACAGGCGTTTTCGATCACGCGCCGCAGGATCGCCAAATCGTCTTCGATCTGCTGGGCCTGCAAGCGCTGAAACATCCGCACGGCCGGCCCCTCGGCCACCATCGTCGAGGCGTAGTTCGAGTTGCTCGCGTCGGCCGTGAGCATGAATTCGGGCATCACCAGCCGGCTGGCGATCGCCCGCAGCTCGGCCTGCAACACGGCCACGTAGCTGCCGGCGTCCAGGGCCGTGGCCGGGATTTCGTAGTCCACGTCGGCATGCGCGTCGAGGATCGTGCCCGGCGCGTAGCGCGTGAAAAACGACGGCTGGCCGGTAGCGGGATTGGTCATGGTCACGTCGGCCTGCTGGCTGATGAACTGCTGCGTGGCCGTGCGCGTGCCGTTGCGGTGTTTGCGGATCAGGGCGATGGCCGATTGAATCTCGGCCACCACGCTCATATTGCGCAGTAACCGCTCGGCCCGGCGCAGGTTCTTGCGCACCGGGTAAAACAGCGGTAGACCGCGACGCACGTTAAAGTCGACGTTGGACTTGCGATGCTGGATCTCGTCGGCCGGCACCAGCGTCCCGTCGATGTAATAGCCGCGCACGGTTTCCACGTCGTCACGTTCCGTCAGGATGCCGAAAGCCGCGGCCGGGTCGTCAACCAACTCCGGCGGCGTGCGCACCTGGTCGGGCTCGATGAAGCGAAGCTGCGTGCCGCCGTCGGCCGCGGCAAACAGCCGTACGAACGCCTCGCCGTCGCGGTCCGAGCGCCGCACCAGCTCCTGCTGCCGCCGATGCCAACGGTTATCCCGCAAGAAACGCTCGATCGCCGCTTGCACGTCGGCCACCAGCGCGGGCGATGCGACCCCATTTTTCTTCAGCGTCGCCCGGTAGCTGTGGCCGGGGCCGACAATATAGTTGATGCGGTTCTCGTGCCCGTTGATGGCGAACTCGTTATTCACGGCCAGCACCCGGCACTGGGCTCGAATCAGGGCCAGGTCCTGCTCGGTGACGAATGCCGGCCGCCCCGCGTCGCACGTGCCCGGGCCGCTGCCCAGCGGAATCCAAGGCAAACCGTCGTCGTCGCAGTACGCGTCCATCGGGTCGACGAATCGGTTCGACAGTTCGTCGCAGGCCTCTTGCAGCCGCCGCTCGAGCGCGGAAATCGTGTCTACCATCTTTTGCTCCTGGAAAAATCAGATCTGGTTGTGGATCAAACGGAAAATAACTTCTCAACAACCCCCTCTCCCCTTTCGGGAGAGGGCAGGGTGAGGGGTTGAAAAGGCCGAAGTTGTTTTTCGCTCGATGCTCATGGATCAACGCCCGTGTAGCGGCAGCCGGTTTCCGAGACCGTCGCCGGCCACCGGGCTGGCCATCATCTCCGCAGCCAGGCGCACGGCCATTTCCAGCGCGTCGGGCCCGTCGTCGTGATCGCCCAGCGGAAAATCGCGAAGCTGCTCGATCAGCAGGGCCGTGGCCGGCGACGCCGCCCTGAACCGCACCCGCCCCGCGGCCAGGTACGGGCCGAGCCGGCGAATCCGCACCAGCTTGTTCACGTGGTTATTGATGGCCCACGGCCGCACGCCCAAGAGCCCCTGCCGCTCGAACTCCGCCGTCATCGCTCCGGCCAGCAACTCCTGAAACTGGTTCGACTCGATGCCAAACGCGTCGGGCACGAACTGCCGGTAGCGCTCGGCCGCGTCGGCCACGATCTGCGCCGTCGGCCGGCGAGCCAGGTCGGCTTCGACATACAGCGTCCCGTGCTCGTCCACCGCCAGCATCACCAGCGCCGAGTAATCGCCGCCGCGGGCGTCCTGGCCCTTGCTGGGATCGAGCGCCATGGTCTTCACCCGTGGGCGGGCCGGCCACTGGTCGAACCAGACCAACGATTCGAAATAGGCCGCCGGCCATTCGCACAGTTCCGGCGCAATCGGCGAGCTTTGCTTTTCGCGCTCGAACGCGCTACGGCCACTCTCCACGCGCATGCACATCAGTGCGTACAGGTCTTCGCGCTCGGGCCACAAGAGCACCGCGCCGCGCTGCATCTCTGGCCGGTGGACCTCGTAAAACTGCCGAGCGCCGTCGGCCGAATCCGGCCGCTCGAGGTCGCAGTAGATGGCTTCCCATTGCTGCCACAACAGCATGTTGTCGGGCCAGCGCTCGATAGCGCGGAACGAGCGCGTGACCCAGCCGGGCGTGCGGGCCAGTTCCATCGCCAGCGCGTCGCGGTGCAGTGCCGTGGCCAGGTTCGCCACGTTGGTGCGCGGCGCGCCCGCCCGCAGCAGCGTGCCGTGAAACCAATTGCGCGAACGCTCGCGCAGCGTGGCCGAGATCATGTGCTGATCGTTTTGCAAGTCGTCGCAAATGATCAGCGATGGCCGATGCTGGCGCCACCGGCGACCGCGAACGCGCTGGCCCGTGCCGTAGGCCTCGATCACCGCGCCGTTGGCCAGGCCGATGAAATTCATCCGACACAGCGGCGGCCGGGCCAGCGCGTGGGCATAGTCTTGCGCCAGCAGCGCGTTGTCGCGCAGCTCGGCCTTGATGTTCTCGAGATGGGCGCAGGCTTGCGGCTTGGTGTCGGAAACGATCCAGATATAAGGCTCGATACCTTCCAGCGCCAGACGCAGCGGCCAGGCCAGCGTGCCGACCGTGCTCTTGGCGCTGCCGCGCGGTCCGATCAGGTTCAGCTTGGTGCCGCGGCACTGCTGCATGCGTCCACACTGCTCGTCCATCCAGCGGTGCATCAGCGAGGGCTCGAGCGCAAAATGCCCGGGCAAGTACCGGGCGGCCCAAGTCAGTAGCCCGGCCGATTGCAAAGTGGCGTCGGCCGCTGCGATCCGCCGGTCGAGCAAGTCGGCCAGTTGGCGGGCGATGCTCCCGGCCTGCGGCTCCGGCACTTCGGTGATCGCAATCCGCTGGTGGTCGCCAACGCTCGTCTGTGCGCGCTTGCGGGCGCTAGAACCAGGCAGGGCGTCGGTAGCTCGCGGGATCATCCGGTTTCCAAGTTGGCGCCGAGCAATTCGAGTCGGCCCAGCACGCGCTGCTGATCGTCGTGATGCGGCAGTTCCTGCACCACGATCTCGGCAAACTGGGACAGCAATTCGATGATCTGCTCGACCGTGATCGCGCCGGGCCGCCGCTGCGCGTAACGCTCCGGGTAGCGGCGCTCGAGCATCCAGGCTGCTGCGCGCCAATACTGCTCTTTTTTCGCGGCCGCTTGGATATTGCGCAAGTACAAGAGCTCGTGCTGGCCTTCGGCCTGGTCAAGTTGGGCCGAGAAGCCGGGATCGCGCTCGGCCGTGTTGCTAATCGTGGCCGGCGAGCAGCCCACGTAGCGGGCAGCCAGCCGCCGCGAGCCGCCCATCGACAACACCGCGCATATTTCCCGGCGCTTGGCATCGTCCAACACCGGCCGCCGCCCGCACTTCGCCATCGTGTCTTCCAGTCAGCCTCGTTGCGGTTCACCATTCAATTTTTCACTTTTCACTTTTCACTTTTCACTTTCTTCGCCTCCCACGTATTCGAACGAGGCCACGCAGCGGCCACGCGAACTGCGGTAGTTGGGAATGAAGCGGTCGAGCTGTTTCGATCCGGTTTTCATCAGCCGCCGGGCACGCCACTTCGGCGAGCGGCGGCAATGCGCCACCAGCGCCGGATGGCTGGCCGTAACGTGCAGATGGTGGCCTTCAGCCTGGTGCCACTGGGCCACGGCTTCGGCCACGCGCATGCCGATGCCGATGCCTTGAAAGTCCGGCAAGGTGACGATGCGGCTGATCCGCCAGTGGTTGCGGCGGCCGATCATCGACAACGTGGCGCAAAACGCCACCGGTGTATTGCCCCACGCGGCCAGAAAGCACCGCGCGCCGTAGCTCAACGAGCCGCTCAAATAGTGATGACGCGCAAACAGCCGCCACGCCGCATGTCGGCAACGAAACAGTTCGAGCTCGATGGGCGGTCGCCGAAGACGCCTCCAGTGGCACTCGCGCGTCGCCATGTCGACGGTCCAATCGGG
>DATCFX010000359.1:0-2490 GCA_036509275.1 Pirellulales bacterium
GCCGGCGACGAAGGACGGCCCGCCGCTCGAGGCTTTGGCCGTGGCTGAGGCGGCGGTGGAGGCCGAGGGCGTGATGTAGATGCTGTCGAGGCTGGCGGGACTTTTCTGGTAGGCGGGATCGACCTCGAGGATGACGTGGTACTGGTTGAGCTGGGTGAACATGATCGACACCTGCCGCTGTCCGAAGGCGTCGTAAAGCGCGTCGTCGATGGTCTGCGGCGAGATGCCCAGGCGCGAGGCCATGACGCGGTCGATGGTCAGATCGACCTGGCGGCCCTTGTCCTGCTGGTCGGAATTGACGGCCCGGAGGCCGTCGATCTTGCGCATCTCGGCCAGCATCCGCGGACCCCAACGTTTGAGGTCGGCGAAGTTGTCGCTCTGCAACGTGTATTGATACTGCGCGCTGCTGGACTTGCCGCCGATGCGCAGGTCCTGCGTGGCCTGCGGAAAGAGCGTGGCGCCCGGAATGCTGGACGCACGGCGGCTGATGCGGGCGATGATTTCGTCGGCCGACGCGTCGCGCTCATCGAGCGGCTTGAGCGTGATGAACATGCGGCCCATGTTGTAGGCGCCGTTGTTCTGACCACCGGCGAAGGCGACCACGCCGGCGACGCCCGAATCCTGACTGACGGAATTGGCGAACCGCACCAGCAGGTGCTGCATGGCCTGGAACGAGGTGTCCTGGTCGGCCACCAGGTTGGCCGACAGGCGGCCGGTGTCTTGTTGCGGAAAAAAGCCCTTGGGCACGACGATGTACAGGAAAATGGTAAAGACCAGCGTGCCCAGCGTAACCAGCAGCGTGATGAACTGGTGGCGCAGCACGATCGACAGCGTCTTTTCGTAGGCGGCCAGGATCAGGTTGAACAGGCGTTCGCTGGCGCGAAACATCGCGCCGTGCCGCTGCTCGTGCTTGCTCTTGAGCAGCTTGGCGCACATCATGGGCGTGGTGGTCAGCGAGACGAGCATCGACACGCCGATGGCCACCGAAAGCGTCACCGCGAACTCGCGGAACAAGCGGCCAACGATGCCCTCCATCAGCAGGATGGGGATAAACACGGCCACCAGCGAAATGCTGATCGAGAGCACGGTGAAGCCGATTTCCTTGGCTCCGATGAGTGCGGCCTCGAGTGGCGTGCGGCCTTCTTCCAAGTGCCGGTCGATGTTCTCGATGACGACGATCGCGTCGTCCACGACGAAGCCGGTGGCAATCGTCAGCGCCATCAGCGAGAGATTGTCCAGGCTGTAGCCGCACAGGTACATCACGCCAAAGGTGGCGACCAGCGACACCGGCACGGCGACGCTGGGGATGAACGTGGCCCGGACGTTGCGCAAGAAGACGAACACCACCAAGATCACCAGGCCGATCGAGACACAGAGCGTGAATTCCACGTCCTCGACCGAAGCGCGAATCGTGGTTGTGCGGTCGTTGGCGACGGCCAGGTTCATGCCGGCGGGAATCATGGCGTCCAGTTGCGGCATCATGTCGAGGACGCGGTCGACCGTGTCGATGATATTGGCGTTCGGCTGGCGGAAGACGATGATCATGATCGACGGTTTGCCGTCGGTCAGCCCAAAATTACGGATGTCCTCGACCGAGTCGGTGACTTTGGACACGTCGGCCACGCGCACCGGGGCGCCGTTGCGGTAGGCCACGATCAGCGGCGCGTAGTCCTTGGCCAGCAGGAGTTGGTCGTTCGCGCCGATGCTCCAGGAGCGCGTGGCATCGGCCAGGTGGCCCTTGGGTTGATTGATGTTCGCCGCGCCCACCGCGTAGCGCACATCGTCCATGCCGATGCCCAAGTGGTTGAGGATCGTGGGATTGACGTCGATGCGCACCGCCGGCGGCGAGCCACCGCCCACGATCACCTGGCCCACGCCCTGCACTTGCGACAGCTTTTGTTGCAGGATCGTCGAGGCCACGTCATACATGTGGGCCGTGTCGTACGTATCGGACGTTAAGGCCAGGATCAGGATCGGCGCGTCGGCCGGGTTCACCTTGCGATACGTCGGATTGCTGGGCAGGTTGGGCGGCAGCCGGCCCCGGGCCGCGTTGATCTTGGCCTGCACGTCGCGCGCGGCCGCGTCGATGTTGCGGTTCAGGTCGAACTGCATCACGACCGTCGTCGCGCCCAGGCTGCTGGTCGACGTCATTTCCGTGATGCCGGCAATATTGCCGAATTGCCGCTCCAGCGGCGTGGCCACGGCCGAAGCCATCGTCTCGGGGCTGGCGCCGGGCAGCGCGGCCTGCACCTGGATTGTGGGAAAATCGACTTGCGGCAGCGGAGACACCGGCAACAGCAGAAATCCCAGCACGCCGGCCAGCGTAATGGCGATCGTCAGCAGCGTGGTGCCCACCGGGCGGTGAATGAACGGCGTGGAAAGGCTCATGCCTCCTCCGCCGGCAGGGGTTCCAGCGCCGGGCCGCCGGACGTATGCGTCCCCAGCCGCTTGGCCAGGCGATCGAACCACAGGTAAATCACCGGCGTGGTG
>DATCFX010000360.1:0-1274 GCA_036509275.1 Pirellulales bacterium
CCTGAACCGGCTCTTTGTGCGTGCCTTGACCGAGCCGTGCATGCAGGGCGCCTACATTGCTTCTTCGCCGAACCCTGTCGCGCAGCACGTCTTCATGCGCGAGCTGCGGCGTGCCGTCGGCGCGCCGCTTGGCCTGCCGACGTTTTCCTGGATGGTTCGCCTGGGGGCCGCCTGGTTTCTGCGGACCGATCCTGAGCTCGCCTTGTACGGTCGCTATGTGGTCTCGAAGCGGCTCGCGGACGAGCAATTCGAATTCGAATTTCCGCGGCTGCGCGATGCGCTCCATGATCTGTTTCGTCAGCGGATTGACGCCGCCGCGAACAAGCCGGCGGCTTGATAGCCAAGGCGGGACGCGTCAGAATCCAGATTGGCCGCAGCACGCGTGTTTGGGCATGACTACCCGTTGCCAGCCAGGGAGGGTCGCATGAGCGAGTTTCAGTCCGTCGCGTTCCGCGCCATTGACGGCCCGGTGAGCAACGAAGACCTGGAATTCATGCGGCAGCAGTCGTCGCGAGCCGAAATCACGCCCTGGTCGTTCGACAATGGCTACCGTTACGGCGACTTTCGCGGAGATGCCGCTGAGATGCTGCGGCGCGGCTACGATTTTCATTTGCACTATGCGAACTTCGGCATCCGCACGCTGATGATTCGGCTTCCCAACGGTCTGCCGGACGCCAAGGCTGCCCAGCGGTATTTCGAGCAGGACTCGCTGGAACTCCTGAAGGACAAGCGGGGCCCTGGACGAATCCTCCGCATCCGCCCCTATCTTGAGCCGGGCGAATTGGACGATCCAGGGGAGTCGGAGGACCTCGTCGAGCGTCTGCTTCCCTTGCGGGCTGAAATCATCGACGGCGATTTGCGGCCGTTGTACCTGGCCCATCTGGCGGTCGCGTATGACAGCAATCACGATCGCGATGAGGAGCACGAGGCCCCCGTCCCCGCCGGCCTGGATCAGCTTACCGACGCGCAACAGGCATTGGCGGAGTTGTATGGCCTCAGCGAAGCGTTGATTGCGGCGGCCGCGCAAAATAGCCCGCCGCTGCCAAACCGGACGGACCCCAAGGACGATTACGCGGTCTGGTTAGCGAGCCAGCCCGAGGCGACAAAAAACGCGTGGCTGGCCCAGTTGATGGCGGATTCGCATACGGCCGTGCGACGCGAGATCCTCGCCGAGTTCCAAAAGAGCCACCGCGTTTCCGGCTGGCCAGTCACTCGCAGCGGCCGAACCATTGCCGAGCTCGATGCGGCGGCCGAAGTCGTCGAACTCGAACTGG
>DATCFX010000361.1:0-2074 GCA_036509275.1 Pirellulales bacterium
TCGCCCAGGGTTGCAATGGACTTAGGATCGAACGAAAAATAACTTCCGTTTTTGCCCGCCCCTCTCCCTGCCCTCTCCCGCAAGGGGCGAGGGGTTTGCGGAGAAGTTATTTTTCGTTCGATCCTCACTCGCGCCGACGGCCGGTGCTGCCCAACCGCGTCGAGAATGTCGGCCGGCGGCAGCAGTTTAACTAGCCGCTCGGGCCAAGTCCAATATCTGGGCCAGTCCGGCCGGAGCTGCCCATCGCCGGGTGTGTGTGAGCGTCGTATTCGTAGTTGAGGCAAGGCGGCTTTTCCGTAGCCCAGTCCCTTTAGGGCTGGGACAATGCGGCCGCGCAATTTCCTTCCCATTCCGATGCGGCCGGTGGCCGCATCGGAATGGGAAGAAGGGAATTCAGTCGCCGATGGTAACCCCAGCCCTAAAAGGGACTGGGCTACGGAAAACGAATGGGGGAAGCCGCCGCCTCGGGCGTAGCAATTTCCACCTGCTTTCTAGACGCCGATCGCCGGCGCCGACGCGCCGGGTTTTTGTTTTGATTTGGATCGCAGTTTGTTAAGGTGAATGCGGTTCCGCCTGATCGCACTCACTTCGCTCGTGTGCGGCAATGCTCGTTCGCATCGGTTGCTTGAGCCTGTATGCAGGGCTGCTGGCCGCGGTCGGCATGTCTGTCAATCCGCGGCCGTCGGCAGCGGTCGTCAAGCCTCGCCCCACGGCCGAAGCGGCAATCGTGGCCAATCTCGTCGCCGTCATGAATTCCGGCGATCGGGCTGAACGCTCGGCGGCGGTCGCTGAGCTGGGGCGATTCGACGCGTTGTTGCTCAAGGACCTCGAAACGCCGGCGCTGCGCGAACATGCGCTCCGAGTGCTGATCGAGGTTGGCCTAGAAGCTCAAATCCCGATCGCCATGCTCGGCAATATTACCGCCAGCGGCAGCTTGGACGCCCGGCGCCGCGCTTGGGACGTGCTCAGTCGCAAGGACATGTTTGGCCCGATCTCGCGGGCGGCCTTTGCCCAACTCGCGCAAGATCCTTCCGAAAAATCGCTCCAGGCGCTCGATGCGGCGCTGGCCTCGGACGATCTTCGGCGTGCCGCCCTGCAAGCCTCGCGGATTGCCAATCCCTCGTCGATCATCTTGCTCAATCGTTTATCCCTCAATAGGAATAGGAATGCGAACTTGCGGTTGATGGCGAGCGATTTGCTGGCCGATCGGGCCAAGAAGGTCGAGTCGATCCCGGAATTGATCAAGCTGCTCGAGAGCGCCGATACGAGCACCCGTGAAATTGCGACCCACGCGTTGGGGGATTTTGGCGCTAAAGCCAAAAGCGCCGTGCCGGCTTTGACGCGGCACCTGGCGGACGAAAGCGAGCTGGTGCGACTTTACTCGACGTATGCGCTGGCCAGCATCGGGCCGGCGGCACGCGAGGCGGTGCCGGCCTTGCAGCAGGCCGTCAAGAGCCACGACCCGGCCGTCCGCTCTGCCGCCATCCATGCTCTGGCGAAGATCGCGCCGGTGGCAAGTCGCGAGTGACGCTGTCGATCCGGCGATCGCCCTGTGGCGTTGCTCAGAATTTCGGCCACACGCCGTCGACGATCGGACGGAGCGAAAGCCGCGCAGGGTCGATGACCGTGTGCTTCACCCGCTGCCGCTTCCAAGTATACGTGACGTGTACAAGCTGGTCGGCGGTTTGGATCACGGCGGGATAGCTGTACTCGCCCGGCTCGCTCTCCAAGACCAGCGCGGCTTGCCAGGTTTTGCCGTCGGTCGACAGGGCGACGTTCAGCGGATGGCGGCCGCGGGCGGTGTGGTTATAGACCAGCAATTGCCGGCCATCGGCCAGGGTCACCGCATCGGTGCCGGAATTTGGATTGGGCAAGCTGGTGGCGGTCATCGGGCCCCAGGTCCGGCCCGCGTCGGCCGACCAGCTTTGAAACACCTTGCCTTGGCGGGTGCGGCCGACGGCTTGCAAGGTATCGCTGCCGTAGAGCAGGATGCTGGGCTGAATGGCGCTCCACGTGAGCCCATCGTTGATGGGTCCGATCAGCTCCCAGGTTCGGCCCGCGTCGGCCGTGCGGT
>DATCFX010000362.1:0-1911 GCA_036509275.1 Pirellulales bacterium
CGGGGGCCCGGCCAACCGCAAACGGCCCCTTGGCAGCCTACGTCGCACCGAGCCAGGCTGGCAGGGCCCGTGCGCAACGCTCGGCCGCCCCATGAGCCTAAGCGTAAGACCACTATCATGTTAAAGGAGTCCTGCCAGCGCGGCAAGCGCCGCGGCTGCCAACCGGGCCAACCGGCAGCGGCGGCTACGGGACCGATTGCACTGGGCGAGCTTGCGGTGGCAGCCAGCCGCGCACCGCGGAAAAGCGTAAGCTTACGACAGACTTTGCCAGCCGTTTCAGCCGGTTGCAAACACAGGGTGGCGGCGGGGATGGGACGGATCATCCGAGTCGTTGCCAGGCCTATTCGGGGCCAGGGCGACGCGGTGACCTGTGGCGAATCCATGCAAGATACGGCGTTTTTGCCGTTTTCTCGGGGGTTTGCCCCACTTTTTGGGTTGCTTTTTCGGATTTGTCGATTTTAATCATCCCGTCCTACAAGACGGAAGGACGGACAAGACGCGTTTCCTTTTCATCCACGAGGGAGGAACCATTTATTATGGCGAAGGCCGCAGCAGCAGGCGCAACGACCAACAAACGAGCGCCCACGAAAAGTGAAGTTCTGAACAACATCTCGACCACCACCAGCCTGTCGAAGAAGGACGTGGCCGCGGTGATCGAGGCGCTGGCCGGCGAAATCAAAAAGGCCATCGGCGCGCGCGGCGTCGGCATGTTCACGATTCCGGGCCTGGTGAAAATTACCCGCAAGAAGGTGGCGGCGCGGGCTGCCCAGAAGGGCGTGCCCAATCCGTTCAAGCCCGGCGAACTGATGGACCGGCCCGCTAAGCCCGCGTACAGCAAGGTCACGGTGCGCGCGCTCAAGAACCTCAAGGACATGGTCTGAAGCAGGCCCCCAGCCGCACCCCTGGTGACCGGTTACCGCACCGCGGGTGATCGGGCATCGCGTGCAAACATTTCGGCCAGCCGCCGGGCAGGAGCCAGCCTTCGCCCGGCGTTTGGCCGATTTTTTTGCGCGCATTGCTCCAAAGATGACAGGGCATGCTGGGCGGGAGGGGGAGCCGAACTCAATCGGCTCTCCCTACCCCGATCTTTGGACGAGCCCGCAGTGACCAGACTCGTTGCACCGGTAGCGGAACTGCTCGCGAGAATTCCGATCGCATGCCAGCGGTGCCGCTTCGGCAGTCTCACGACTTCCGCTACAGGACTGACCGCAACCGATGATTACAAAACTGAAACGGTCGAGTCGGCCGGATCGAACCGCGGCACCAGGTCGAAGCGGTCGATCTGGGCCGCCCAAGGAATGTCGGCCTCGAGGCCCTCGGCCAGCAGGTTGCGGCCGCCTTGGGAGTCGCACAATTCCTTGGCAAGCAGGTCCGAACCGCCACCGCGAGCGGCCAGCCCCTGCCAGGCGGCGAGCACCAGCCGCGCCTGGTCGTTAAGCTGCCAGCCGCCATCGCCTCGGGCCACACCGGCCACCAGGGCGCCGGCACACAGGGCATCTTCGCGCGTGATCTGACCACGGGTGCCGGCGCAAACGAGATCGACTTTTTCTTCGTCCGCCAGCGCCCGCACCACAGCCTGGCGATTGACCATCGAGCCCAGCAGCACACGCCGGGCCTGCCGGCAATGGAGCATGGCGCGCGTGCCGTTGGTGGTGGTGAACACCAGCGTTCGGCCGCTGACCGCCTCCGGCGTATACTCGCTCGGCGAATTGCCCAAATCAAAGCCCTCGATCCGCAAGCCGCCCCGCTCGCCGCCCAATAGCGGCCGCTCGTCAGCGAGCGACGCGGCGATCCTTCGAGCTTCGTCGACTTCCAGGCAGGCGATCACCTTCGCCGCGCCGGCGGCCAGCGCGTACGCGAGCGTGGTCGTCGCCCGCAGCACGTCCATCACCACCACCGCACTGCCGGCCA
>DATCFX010000363.1:0-1043 GCA_036509275.1 Pirellulales bacterium
CGGCGGCGAGCCGTTCGACGGCCTGCGCGACGACCTCGGGGTCGGGCTGCATGCGCCCGACCTTCGGCTCGTACATCGCGGAGGTCTCATAGCGCTGGTTGGCCATGTACTCGGCCTTTTGCAGGTCGTAGGGGATCCCCAGCACCACCGGCTTTCGCTCATATTTGGCGATGTGGAAGGCCTCACGCACGTAGTCCATCATCCGCGGCACGCTATGCGCGGCGATGTAATGCGCCCCCGTCGCCGTCACGAGCGGCGCCTGCTCGATGGCCTGATTGTAGAACTTGGCGTTAATCGGCGACTCGCCCGCGAACACCACCATCGGCAAGCGGGCGCGAACTGCGGCTGGCAGCGCCGTCATCAACTGGGTCACGCCAGGACCGCACGTGACGGAGGCAACGGCGAGCTTGCCGGTGGCTATGTTGTAGGCTGTCGCCGCCGCCACGGTGGCGTGCTCGTGTCTGACGTGGACAGTGTGCACGCCCGGTAGTTTGGCGAAGGCCGTGGACCAGTGCATGTTGCCGTCGCCCATTACGACGAACTGTGTATCGACCCCTTCCGCAAGAAACGCTTCGGCGAGAGCTTCGTAGATTTTTGGCATGGGCGGGTCCTAAATGAAGGCCTACCGATGGCACATTTCCCGCCGTTTCAACAGTTGGGCTTCGGCTCGGCCGGCTGAGTCGAAAGGAAGAAATCTACACTGGGCTTGCAGTCAGGCGGCGCGGGGTTGCGATTTGTCTTGGTGCGCCAGCGTCCGCTGCTGGTGCCCCCATCATCTCCTGCTGGCGCAAAGCCCCGTGACTGCCGGACGCGGCTACTTTGATACCGGCAAGAGCAGTCGGTAGTATCGGCTGAAAGGTAGTGCGCATCGGCTCGAACCGCTTGCGATCGCGTCGAGGACCCAGCGTCGCCACGACTTCAGGCTGTCGCCTAGCAGATCGGTGTATGCCATTCACACGCCGCCGCATGACGCGTTCCTCGCCGAAGATCGCATCGGCTTCGGCATCGGAGCCAAGGTCGGCCAGCCTGGGACAAGGCCTCGA
>DATCFX010000364.1:0-1180 GCA_036509275.1 Pirellulales bacterium
TTGGTGATGATGAATACGCTGCATCCCGGCTCGTTCATCGACGACGCCACCAAGGCGAAGCTCGTGGCGGACTACGGCAGCGCCACCCGGCAGACCCTCGCCACCCAACAGGGCCAGACCGGCCTGACGCCGGCCGTCATCGTCGAGATGTTCATGCCGGCCAACCTGCTCGGCGCGGTCGTCGGCCAAAGCACCGGCCGCATCGGCGAGGTGCTCCCGCTCATCGTGTTCGCCATTTTGATCGGCCTCGTCGGCACCGGCCTCGCCCCGGAAAAACGCCGCAGTCTGCAGCACGCCTTGGAACTGGTCACCGAGCTGATGACCGGGATCGTGCACCTGGCCCTGCGCTTGGCGCCCTACGCGGTGCCGTGCCTCATCTACAGCGTCCTCGTCAAGTCCGGCCTTGATATCATCGTGGCCCTCGGCGTGTTCGTGCTCGGCTGCGCCGGCGTGATGGCCCTCCACCTCTTTGGCACCATGTCCGTCTGGCTCAAACTCTGGACCCGCTGGTCGCTCCGCGACTACTATGCTGCGGTGGAAAGCGTGCTCGTAACCGCGTTCTCCACCAGTTCCAGCAACGCGACCCTGCCGGCCGCGCTGGAGTGCGCCACGGACAACCTCAAGCTCTCGCCCAGCACCTCCGGCTTCGTCCTGCCCCTCGGCGCCACCATGAACATGAGCGGCACCGCGCTCTACGAGGGCTGCGTTGTGCTGTTTGTCGCCCAAGTGTTTGGCATCGACCTGTCGCTCGGCCAGCAAATCACCCTGTTGTTCCTGTCCGTGCTCAGCGCCGTGGCCGTGGCTGGCATCCCCGGCGGCTCCCTCCCGCTCATCGCCGGCCTGCTCATCAGCTTTCACGTCCCGCCGGAGGGCATCGGCATCATCTTGGGCACCGACCGGATTCTGGACATGTGCCGCACGGCCACGAACGTCGGTTGCGACCTGACTACCGCCGCGGTGGTGGACGAAATGACCAAGAAAGCCGAGGGCCGCCGCGCGGCCAAAACGGCGTGAAGGAGCAGCGCCTCGGCTGGGCCTGCCAGTTCGGCTGGGTTCCCGGACCGTCGAAGTGACGGTTGTTTTGTGCTTCCGATTCAAAGTTCGCTTCGCGCAACCTCGGGAGCGCCCCGGCGTCTCTGATCAAACCCGCCTCCCCGATCCTTCATCTTGATCAACATGA
>DATCFX010000365.1:0-1359 GCA_036509275.1 Pirellulales bacterium
GAGCCGTCCGGTCAACGCGTGGTGCGCGATGCCGAGCAGGTCCGCCGCCATGCCGATAGCCAGCGTTTCGGTGGCCGACATTGACGGATCAATGTGAATGTCAGCGAGCGCCGAACCGATGGCAGCGACAAGACGCCGCCGCGCCTCTTCGAGAGTCAACGGCGAAATGACGGCGGCAAGGTCGAGCGCCTGTGCGCTCGCAATGACGTTCGGGCGAATGCGCTGGAGCTCGTCGGCAGCTTCACCGAGTGCGGCAGAGGCGTTGGTCAGCGCCAGATCGTCATCGGCGTCCGGGCGGCAAGCCAGCGCCGCCGCCGCATAGCCGGCGGCGGACGCGCGCCCCCACAGGAGCTCGAGCGGATCGTCGACCACTCGGGTTTTGGCCTCATCGATCACGGTGTGTCCTTTCGCTCATTCGCGCTTGTTGCGGCGCACGGCCAGGGTGGCCGGATTGGATCGAAAGTGGTGCCGCCGGCGGACATGAGTGGATAACTGGCGGCAGCTTGGTCAGTTGGCGGGAATCGACGAGGCGTCCATGCGCGTGCTCGCCCGACGCCCGTGCGGCGACGCCTAGAGCACGGCCGTAGTTTCCCGACCGAACGTGACATGCGGCCTGGCACCAGAGGCGGTTGTCCACAGATCGTTCGGTGCCGACCTGGGCGTCGGCGTGCGCTGCGACCCTGGCGGCAACATTTGCGCAACGGAGGAGGGCCGTCCGCATGGTGGCGAACATCGTGCACGTGCCGCGAGCTCGTCAGCGGTACTTCGGTGTGTGGCGAGCCGTCGCGGCCACACCGGCCATGTTCGGCAGTCTGATGTTGTTGTTGGTCACGTTCGGCTGGATGGGCCACTGGGAAGGTCTGGTGTTACTGGTTTGGCTCGTTGCAGGATCGGCGCTTTGCACCCGCGTTGGGGAGCGGGCCGCAGTACGGATCGGCTGCAAATTCCGCTGCCCGACCTCTGCCCAGCGCCAGTTGCTGGAGGCCCCGTGGGCGTCGGCGTTGAGCCGGTGCGGTGTCGCGGTCGACGCCGTCGATTGCTATGTCCGGCAAGACGACGGCCCGAATGCCTGCGCGGCTGGCGCGCGCAGTGTCGCGATCACCAGCGGCATCCTTGACGAGTTTCAGGCAGGGCGGATCAGCGAGCGAGCCTTCCAAGCGGTACTGGTCCACGAATTGGGCCACCACGCGACTCACGCAAGTCGCTTCTCGCTGCTCACCCTCTGGCTGACCGCACCATGGAGGACGGCAGCTTGGTTCACGCTCGGATTGGTGCCGGGCTTGGTCGGCCGGAGACAGCCAATGCAGCTGGTCGCGGCGACCATGGCTTTGGTGTTCGGACTAACGATCGAGCAGGGAG
>DATCFX010000366.1:0-7200 GCA_036509275.1 Pirellulales bacterium
ACTGCTCGATCTGCACGGCCACTGCCGCCAGCGGCCGCGTGCCCAGCGACTGCTCGACCGCCCCCTCCAAGGCACCATTGAGCCAGTCGGCAATCGCTCGCTCATCGCGGGCGTCGGCCACCGCACTGCGACCGAAGTCGCGCAGCACGTCGTGGACCAGCGAACCGAACTGATTGGCCTGCAACTCGACTACCTGGTCGCTCAGCGATTCCAGCTCCAGGCAGTGCCGCAAGTAATAGCGATACGGACAGGCCAGGTAGTCGCGGAACTCGGTCACGCGCATCTTGGACACCGGCACGGCGAGCGGCCGGGGATGCGGCACGTCCAGCGCCCGCCGCGGGCCAGGCTTCAGCCGCTTGGGCACCGGCGGCGAGCGCCGCGCGTGCTGCGGACTGAAAAAGGCCTTCGTCCGCCGTGCCAACTCCTCACCTTCGCAGGCCAGCAGCAGCCGGCTGGGAAGCAGCGGATCGCCATCGGCCGTGCGGCGCCCGGCCACGAGCTTCAATTCGGGCCGCGAGGCCAAGAGCATCGATAAGGCATACGCGTCGCGGGCATAGCGCCGATCGTTGTCTTCCAGCCCTAACGTGCGGCGCAGTTCGTTCGGCAGGAACAGGTCGCTGGTGTGGGCCGAGGGCACCAGCCCTTCGTTGAAGCCGGTCACCAGCAACGCGGGCGCATCGTCCAGCGGCAACTCCAGCCAGCCGAGCAGCTCGATCGCGCCGGCGTCGGCCGGCGGCGGGATCGTCTTGCTCGTCAGCTGTGCCAGCAGCATGTCGAGGGCGTGCGCGCCGCTCACCTTGCCGCTCAGCCGGGCATCGATCTGCTGCTGCGAGTCCAGCGCGTCGCGGATCTCGCTGCATGCCACGATCAGCACGCGGTCGGCTTCCACGTCGCGCTCCAGCGGCCGGGACGCGTAGATCGTGGCCAGCAGTTCAAGAATCGGCTGACTCCACTCGGCCAGCGGGCGAGCCTTGCCCGTCAGAGCACGGGTCAACTCGTTGATCGCCTTTTCGACCTTTTGCAAGGGCTCGCGCCGTTGGCTCGACCCCAGCCATTTGCCGTTCAGTTCGGCCGGTAAGTGCCGCGTGGCGTACTTATCCAGCAGCGACAGCCAGTCGCACTCCGGCATTTGCCCCGCCAGCCAAGCATCCACGGCCGGATGCCGCACCAGCGCCGCCAGCGTCTCGAAGCTGCGCCGCTCGAGATAAACGGCCACGGCCTCGAGCAGCCGGTATGGGCCGGATCGACTTAGCGGCGCGCCGGCACCGTAGCGGGCCATCAGTTCGCATTCTTCCAACCGCTGCGCGATGTCGCTCACCAGGCTGGGATCGGCCACGCCAATCGTAATGTCCTCGGCCGCGTAGCGACCTTGCCAGGCCGCCAGCGCGGCCACGACGGCATCGGCCTGATCGGCCGGCTGCTGGGCCACGACCACTTGCCCGGCCGCCAGCGAAATCGGCTGGCCGGCCCAGGCCGCCGGCAGCAGGCAGCCGTGAGCATCGAACCGATCAGCATCGGCTTCGGGAGCGAAGATGATGGCCGTCACCCGCTCGGCAACCGCGTCGAGCATCGCCCGCTGCGCCTGGTCCAGATCGACGGCGCCCACCACGTAGAGATCGCGGTCGGTGCGGCCTTCGCCATGTTCGATGGCATACAGCCGGGCCGTTTGCAGATCCCACAATTCCAAATCGTCGAGCACGCGGAGATAGCGCTGCTGAATCTTGGCCAGCGTCTGCCAGCGCCCCGACTCGTCAAAATCCGGCAGCCGCCGTCCGTGCCGCTCCACTTGGGCAAAATCGAGCCGAGCACTCGCCAGCTCGGTGTGCAGCCGCACGAGCATCTTGGCCAGCGCCAGCCAAGCTTCCAGGTCGTCGTCGGCCGGCAACCGCGGCACGAGCGGCTCGAGATCTTTGGCGTCGAGCGAGCGCAGGGCTTGGACCCAGGCCAATTGCTGGGCCAGCGGTCCGGCCGTCGGCTTTTTCAGCACGTACAATTCTTCGGGCAGTTGGCCCACCGTGACGATCTTCGGCGGCACCAGCGGTTTGCCCAGTTGTTCGGCCCGGGCCACCAGCAACTCCAGCAGCCGCCGTCCCGCCCGGCCGCCCGGCAGCGCCACGATCGCCGATTGCAGGTCGATGGCCGTGGAAGTGGTATAGCGGTCGCAGAGCCAGGCCGCCGTTTGTTCCAGCGCCGGGTGCCGCCAATTGATGAATACCCGGCGGATTGGCATCCAATCATTCTCGGCTTAAGATTGAGGAAATGCAGCGATGGCTGGACAAATGTACCATCATCATCGCGGAGCCAGCCGGGGCGGTCAACCGGCTGGAAGGTGTAGGGTGTCGCGCACGGGGTGCGTGATCTTGGCTGGCCCATTTTAATTTTCAAGCCGCCGCTGAGCACGGCCTTCTGACCGCTGGTGCCCCAGGGCCTCCAGCGGCCGGCGCGGATTGTTGAGCCACACGTCGCCCTGAATCAGGTGGCGGCAGACATTGATGTCGTAGTCCTCAATGCGCGGCGATGTAGAGCCGCCGCTGGAGACTGCCGTCGGGCAGCAGCGCAGCGAGTTCCGCATCGCCGTCGGGAGACGCGAGCGAGAGGTAAAGGGCGGCCCAAACGGCCCAGTCAACGTGCGGCGCCGCCCGCAGGACGGCCTTCACCCGCTTGACGCTCTCGCTGTACGAGGACTCGCCCGCCAGGCACCTAGCGACGTTCATCAACGAGTACTCGTTCGCTTTCGGGAACTTCTGGGCCGACTCCCGCAACAGTTCCCCGACGAGCCTGCGCTCGGCGGGGGTGCCGATACCGTGCGTGCAGAGCGCGTGGGCGATAAGCAGCGACTCCGCGCGCAAATGGGGGCTTGAATTCGGCATCGAAGCCCAGCGCACCGCGTCCAGAGCGCTGGCAAGTGCGCGATCGCGCTGGCCGCGGGCCCATTGGGCGTGTGCCAGGCTGATCAGAGGCGCCGCCACGAGGGCCGGCGAGTTCTTATCGCGTTCGCGGCTGGCCGTCGCGGCGCGATCGAGGTATTTTTCCGCGTCCGCATACATGCCACGGCGCAGGTAAAGCCCGCCCATTTCTTCGACGGCGTATGCGGCGAGAAATCGGTCGTCCGACTTGCTCCGCTCCGCAATCCTCTTTTGGATTTCCTCCCAGCGGCCCTCGAGCTCCAGCGCCTTCTCGGCGTACCAGCCCCCCTCCCTTGGTGCCGGGGTGCGCCCTCGCGCCGCCGGATGGTCGGCGAAGAACCTGCTGCGCTCGTGCAGCCGCGCGATCGCCTCCTTTTTGTTTCCAATAGCAAGCGAAAGCCAAAACTGGCACTCAAGCGGTTCAGGGTAATCGGGATACCGCACCCGCAGGTCCGCAAGCTCCGCCGCGCACTCAGCGGCCCTCCCCACCTGTAACAGGTTCCAGGCGCGGAGCCGTCCGGCAACTTTGTTCGCTGGGTTCGCTGCCAGGACGCGGTCGCAAAACGCAATGATTCCCGACGAGCCCGCGAAGCTCGCGCGGTAGTAGCCGCCCCCGATCGCGTTGAGTTCCCGCTGCTCTGCGTCGGTCGCGCCTTGGAATAGGATGAACGAGCCGGCGGCCGCCACGGCCGTTGCCGCGATAGCCGGCAGCACGAACAGCATACTGCGAGCAACAATCATTTGCGCGGTGTTCCAATCCGGCCGTTAAGGCACCGGGCTCTGCTTGACAGTCATTGTCCAATTTGCATCGACGGCGTTTGAGCGAAGGTTGTCCATCGCAAGATTGTAAGGTGTTCCAGCGTCGTCAATGTAATAATCAATAACAGTTCCCTGTTTAAATGCAGGGCTGGGAACTGTTTTATTTGCGATTGCCGTCGCGGCGGCTTGCGACATGGCAGCCGTTCCCATCACGACTGGATCAACGACTTGCGCGGCTGAGGTAATGGGCGTGCCGCCGGGGTTGTTCGGGTCAAACCCGGTGCAATTATTTAGCGCGACGCACTCCCACGCGAGGGCCGCGATTCGGGCGGCTATGGCGCGTGCGTGGAGGGTATCTCCGGCGCTTTCTTGTCCGCTGAAGTACGTACGGGAGCCGCTTCCGGCTCTGTCGTGATGGCTGGCCAGCGGGGGCTGAAAAACACGCACGTCTCAAGCTCGTCCGATTTTGTTCGATCGATCGGGAACGTGCTGGCCTCCCAAAGAATGCGGCCATATTGCTTTCGGCTGGGCATTTGCGTCAACATCTCGCGTAGCGTCCAGCCGTCGACATCCAGCTCGACGTGAAAGTCCGTCCGGTATGCATTAAAGCCCGGACCACCTTCTATACCCAAGTGTAGGGGAATTTTTGCTTTGGTAAGTTTTTCGAAGAATCCTTCGACGTGGCCGTGGTAGTTGACCTTGACGACCCGATCAAGCGGATAGTCCTTCCAGGTCCGCAACCGTTTATCGATCAAGTGAACCACGGTTGGATCGTGACGATCGCGAGACACCTCGAACTCAGGCAGGCGCGTCTGGAGAAGCGGCACCAACTCGTTCAGGTGCCCTACCGGCAGGTCAATAACCTTGTAGTAGAAATTCCCGGGGCGGTCCGCAAAACTCTCCAGCGTAAACGTGCAATTCAGCCGCGCGGCAATCACCGCCACGTAATCTGTCACGTATTCCTGGGTAAAGACTTCCGCCCTTGGCGTGCCATCTGAATAACGTGGCACTAGCTCGGTGGTGTCGTCTTGCTGAGTGGCATCCGGCTTGTCCGGCCTGGCGTTGGGCTTTTCCGCCTGGGGCGCCGGCGGCTGCCCGCGTACCGGCGCAGGGGCCAAATAACCAGCCAGGACCGCGACGCTTGTCACGGTTGCCCAGACGACTGTGGATACAGCGGACTTCGTAACCGCAAGCCGATTCATGGGTAAACTCCCGGTCACCACAAGACGTTTATAATATCTGGATTCTGCGCCTCGAACCGTCGCCCTTGAAGTCCTGGGTTCAGGACGTGGCCCGCGACTCGGACGGGGTAGTTCGACGCCTGCGTGAAATTCTCGAGCGGAACGGTCGGTGCCTCTAGCCAAGTTTTATATTCGTCGCTCGAAACTAGATACGTGGATGCTGGCCCATCGGCCACGGTGTGGCCGCCATTGCGAAGCATAAACGCGAAGACCGCATCATTGTACTTCCCCGACCCATCGAGGGGCTGATTGATGTTAGTCCACTGCTTAGTGGCGGGCCATTGTTCTTCGACCATGGCGCCAGAGTAGATGTTGTCGAGTGGACTTGTGAACTGGTCGAGAACTTGAAGACTCACCGTTTGAGTATACGTGGTTGCGAGCACCGCTTGGTTCGCGGGAAGTGCGACAGGCCACGGAGGCGTACTGCTGTTGGTGGCTCTGACGTTTTGAGCCGGAACCGGTCCACCGGGCAAGGGCGGGGCCGGCTTCTGGATTGATTTCGGAACGAGCACGATTACGCTTGCCTCCGCAAATTTCTTGCCTCCTGCTCTGGCGACGATTGACACGTCGCCGTTTGGCTTGGAAGGCGGAGTCGCTTTAGCGCCGATGACATCCATTGTCACCGTTCCAGCGGCGGTGTCCACCTGTCGGTTCGAAAGCCTGATTTCGTCGGTATTCCCAGCCTTGGTCAGATTGACGCTGCTCGCGGCCGCCGCGGGCTCCACCGTCGCCGTGATCGTTTTCTTGATTTGCGTTCCACTACTGCCGCTAACAAACCCGGTTCGCAACGGCGAAGGACTGAGCGTGACGCGGAGCACACGAACCGTGATAGTTTTCGTCGAATTCCCACAAGACGCGGTAACTTGCTTGTCGCCGGGCGTGTCCCACGACGCATTGACGCTAACTCCTTCTGTGGAATCAAATGCCGCGCCGTCGGAGCTCCACGTCACCGTTCCCACAATCGTGCCCGCCGCTGTTAAGTTAACCTGTTGACCTACTGCCAGGGGGCCCGTCGGCGCAGTTTGGATGCGTGAGATTGTGCATTGCTTCGGCGGCGGGCTGGGGCTCGGCTCCGCCTCGAAGAGCTTGACGGCGGGGCGGCGAACGCCCTCGGCCTCCAAGCGGGGCCATGGCAGACCAAATCGGTCGGCATACCAAAATTCGTCACGCGCCCGTTGCGATTGCAGATACGACCGCTCCCGGTCCGCACTGGGGCGGTCGGTGTCGAAGATTTTCCAGACGTGAGCCCACAGGCCCTCCGGATGATCGACCAGCCGTTCCGGATGGCGCCGGCGGCAACGGTCGAGCCAGTCGGCCCAAACGCCCGGCGCGAAGTTCTTGTAGGCCAACCGCAGCTGATTGGCCATCAGATTTTCCAGCGGCGCCGTGTAATTATCGAACGCGGCCCGGAAGCGGTGCCCAACGACCGCCTCGGGATCGTGCAGGATCGAGTGGCCCATCAACCAGCACTTGAGCCCGAAGTCCAGATCCTCGACGCCCCACAGCCGCATGTGCCGATCGAAGCCCCACAGTTTCGCATACAGTTCGCGGTGTACCGCCAGCGCGCAGCCGATCAGCGCCGGGGACTCGTACAAAGTCGCCGGGCCAAGCCGGGCTTTGCGCATCCGCTCCAGCTCGCGCCACCCGCAACTCAGCGTCGCCAGATCCACGTAATAGCCGTTGCCCGATTGCTCGTGGTCATTTTGCCATCGCCGGGCATTCAATGCCGGAATCCTCGGCGTGACGATGGCTTGGCCTTTGGCCCGTTCGACGTCCTCCACCAGCCGCGGAATCGAACCACTTTCGGGCTTGGTGTGGCCATCCAAGAACACCATCACTTCGCCGCGGGCCGCGGCGGCACCGAGGGCCTTCGTCGGCGATGCTCCGCGCCGCTCGGCGTGACTGACGAGTCGCAATTGCGGGAACTGCGATTGCGCCTGGGCGACGGAATCGTCCCACGATGCATCGTCGGCAACGATGATTTCATAGTCGAGGCCGGCGCAGACATCGACAGACGAGGCGACCGTCCGCAGCAGATTCGCGCCCTCGTTGTGTGACGCAATAATGACACTGACACGCATTGCAACCGCTCCGTCGATGCGATGAACCGCAGCGCTGCCCTGCCCCGTCAAATTATCGCTCCTCCGCGGGGACGTAACCGTTCACGGGCTGGAGCGTGAGGCTCTGCAATGACGATGACCGTGACAGGATCCGGAGGCAGAAGTGCGCGCGGCACGCCGGACCTACGAACTGTCCGGTAGCAAGCGGGGAGATGCGGTGTGCCGAAAGGCCGC
>DATCFX010000367.1:0-3329 GCA_036509275.1 Pirellulales bacterium
CCACCAGCGGTACGTACACGATCGCCGCCAGCGCCGGCAATGAGCTCACGCTCGTGGGCGGCATCGCGGCGGGCGCCTCGGCCGCGATCACCGGCCCGACGATCCTGGGAGCCAACCAGACCTGGTCCGCAGCCGGCGGCGCGACGTTGACGGCCGGTGGCGTAATCTCCGAGAGCATCACCGGCACCAGCCTGACGCTCAACGGGCCAGGCACCATCGCGCTTGACGGCAACAACTCGTTCAGCGGCGGCACCGTGCTCAGCGGCGGCGTCACGGCGCAGATCAACTCGGCCGCCAGCTTCGGCGCCACCAGCGCCGGCGTCACGATCAACGCGGCCACGCTCGAAACCACGGCCACCTTCGCCGACAGCCGCGACATCAATCTCAATAATGCGGCCGCCGCCATCCTGGTTGACGTGACCAAGACCTACACGCTCAGCGGCGTGCTCAGCGGCAGCGGCGGCTTGAACGTGTCTGGTCCGGGCAATCTGACGCTGGCCGGCGCCACCGCCAATACCTACGCCGGCGCAACCACCATCACCGCCGGCACGCTGGCGCTCGACACGACCGGCGGCGTTGCCATCAGCAGCGGTTCGGGCAGCAAGGCCACGATCGACGTGCTGATCAACGGCGGCACCCTGCTCTTCCAACAATCCAACCAGATCAACACCCGTGCCAACCTGGTGCTGGAGTCCGGCACGCTGAACTTCAATGGCAAGAGCCAGACGCTCTACGACTTCAGCAACTCCGGCGGCACGTTCGAAACAGGCCGCGGCGGCACGTTCACCGTCACCGATCCGACCTGGTCGGGCGGTAGCAACGACCTCTATAGCAACGCCAACTTCGCCAACTTGAGC
This sequence comes from Pirellulales bacterium, assembly GCA_036509275.1. GTDB lineage: Bacteria > Planctomycetota > Planctomycetia > Pirellulales > PNKZ01 > DATATB01. The sequence goes on from DATCFX010000367.1 coordinate 858, forward strand.
ATTAGCGGCGGCACGAACATCATCCACGGCGACGAGACCAGCGGCTACGGCGGCGCCGTGCTGACCATCGGCTCCGGCGGCCTGACGTTCACCGGCAGCGGCAGCCCGAACCTGACGGTCGATTCCGACAACACCACGGCCGGCAACCAGGGCCAGCTTGTGCTGGGTGGCGACGTGGCGTTCAGCGGCACGGGCACGGCCAGCATCACCAACGGCCACGCCCGCGACATCAACAACAATCTCATCGGCTATGGCACGCTGGCCGGCACGGTGGACCTGGGCGCGGTCAGCCGCACGTTCACCGTGACCAATTCGGACGCCACGCTGCTGGTGGACGCCGAATTGATCGACGGCAGCCTGGTCAAGGCCGGCGCCGGCACGCTGCAACTGTTCAATAACAGCGCGAATGATCCCAATGCAGTGAATGTGGCCAACACCTACTCCGGCGGCACGACGATCAACGCTGGCACGCTCGCCATCGACAGCGCCACCAGCCTGGGCGCTGTCAGCGGTCTGGCCACGATCAACGGCGGCACGCTGGCCGTGACCAGTAGCTTTACCAGCAGCCGCAATTTCGCGGTCGGCAGCAGTGGCGGCTCGCTGAACGTGAGCGGCGGACAGACTTTTACGGCCAGCGGCAACGGCACCTGGTCGGGCAACAGCAGCGGCGGAACGTTGACCCTCAACGGCGGCGGCACCGTCATGTTGAATGCGGGCACCGGCAGCTACGGCAGCAGCGGCAGTCCGCTGGCGATCGCCGCTTCCAACGGCAGCCTGACCGGCACCGCCACGGTGCTGGGGAACGTCACGATCAACTCGGGTGGCACGGTCTCGCCGGGTGCTTCGGCCGCGGCGCCTGGCACGCTCACGTTCAATGGCGCCGGCGCTGGCAACGAGACGCTGAACAGCGGCGGCAACTTCGGATTCAACATCATCGACGCCGGCACCAGCTCGTCGAATGATTCGATCGGCTCGGCCGGCAGCAACTGGAACCTGTTGGCCGGAAGCAACCTGAAGGTGAACTCAACCTCCGTGGCTCCGTTCATCGTTATGATTTCCGGCAGCCCGACCGGGTTCAATCCGTCGCAGTCTTACCAGTGGGACTTCATCACGGCTGCCAGTGGTTTGCCCGCCGGCTTGGCTTCCAACGACTTCGCGCTGAACACCACGGGATTCCACGACCTGGCAACCGGCTCGTTCACCATTGCGGTGGGCACGATGACCAGCGGCATGGGATACGTGGCGGTCGACTACAATCCGTCGGCGGTGCCCGAACCGGGCAGCATGATCCTGGCCGGTCTGGCCGCCTTGGGCATGACCGGCATGGGCTGGCGCGAGCGCCGCCGCCGCCGGCCCGGCGCGCCCCAGCAGGACGAAACCGCCGGCAGCTGAGGATCGACCGCCAGACGATTCTACCTGGAAACACCGAGTCGCCCCGCAACCGCTGGCGATCGACTTGCCAAGCCCTGGTCCGATAGGCATGATAGGTTACGGTCACGTCGACTCGCCCGTGCCAGGCAAGACTTGGGCGGCGTCTTGCAATCGAGCTGCGGCTCGCCTTCTCTGGCGGCGATCGTTCGTGGTACGACCGCGACCTCGGAGCGGCAGTCCAGGAAACAGCGGCTTTTTCATTTCTCGTGGGGCAAACAATGCACATCTCCCGTTCGCGGGCAGCCAGGCTGCTCGTTCAGTTGGGTCTATGCGCCGGCCTGCTCGTGGGGCAGCCGATGCCGGCCGCGGCACAAATCGGTTTTGGTGGCGGCGGCGGCCAATCGGTCGGCGGCGTGAAGATCGATCCCGAGGGCCTGCTGAGGAACGCGACCGAGGCGGATGCCAATACCCTGCTGGAATTCCGGAAGCTGTCGCTGCAAGAAATTCCCGGCGACCTGAAGCGTCCGGCCGCGCTGCGCAAAGTCTCGCTCCGCCGTCTGGAGGCCGCGCTCGAAGCGCGGCAGAAGGCGGGCCAACCGCTGGACGACGCCATGCGCTACCTGGCCGGCTTGCAGCGCATCCGCTATGTGTTCGTGTATCCTGAACAGAACGATATCGTCATCGCCGGCTACGCCGAGAGCTGGAAGCTCGACGCCCGCGGCAACACGGTAGGCGCTTCCACCGGCCGGGCCGTGATGCTGCTGGATGACCTGGTCGTGGCGCTGCGGACCGTGCGCGCGGGGGCCGGCGAGATGAGCTGCTCGATCGATCCCACGCCCGAGGGCCTGGCCCGGCTGCAAACTTACGTCGCCCGGTTGCGAGGCATCGAAGATCCGCAGCGTGAGGCGCAGGCGATTGAACAGTTGCTGGCGCCGCAAACGATTTCGATCAGCGGCGTGGCGCCGAGCACGCATTTTGCCCGCGTGCTGGTGGCGGCCGATTACCGCATGAAGCGGCTGGGCATGAAGCTCGACCCGTCGCCGATCCCCGGCCTGCCCAGCTACGTGGACATGATCCGCTCCGGCGGCCGCGGCATGCAAG
>DATCFX010000368.1:0-2372 GCA_036509275.1 Pirellulales bacterium
GCTGGACGAGTATCGCAGCTACGCCCTGGACAACCAAGGCAGCCGCTTGCTGGCGCGGCGCGCCCCCGGCGACAAGTTGGAACTGCGGGTGACGCGCGACAACCTGGTGTTCGCGCCGGGCGACTCCTTGGAAGTCGAGGCCTGGCCGAAGCTGCCGGACCTAGCGCTGGGAACCAGGCTGCGCGTGCAAGCCCGGCTGGTGGCGCCACATGGTCTGCGGGCGAGTTGGTCGGGTGAACAAGACGTCGAGTTGCTGCCGGAGGAAATCGGTCCGGCGCCGCGGGCGCGCTTCGTGATGCCGGTGCCCGAGCAGGAGGGGGTTTACGATCTCGTGCTGAGCGCGAGCCGACGCGGATTGCAGGAGCGGATCACACGGCGAGTGGTGGGCGTCGAAGAGCGGCGTTTGCAATTCGTCGTGGTCAGCCGCGCCCAGCCGGTGGCGGCGGCCCAGGCCGGGGGCCTGGACCTGCTGGTCGAGATCGATCCGGCCAGTCCCGGCTGGTCCGAGCGGCTGACGCAGTTGGCCGTGCTGCCGGCGCTGCGGCGCGGACCGCTAGGCAGCGGCGACATGACGCCGCTAGCGCACCCGCTGGGCATGCTCGCGCAAATCGGACCGCACGGCCCCGATCCCGACGTCGGCTGGCAGGCCTATCCACTGCCGGTGTCGCGCGCCGGCCAGCCGCATATTTTGGAAGTGGAGTACCCGGGCGACGTGCCGCAGTTCTTGGGCTTGAGCATCATCGAGCCCAATGCGGCCGGCGCCGTGCTGCCGATTGGGCTGGACTCGGGCGCCTATGTCGATGCGTCGGCATCCAAGACCGCGCAGTTGCAAAAGCACCGGCTCGTGTTTTGGCCGCGCACCAACGCGCCGCTGCTGCTGGTGACCAATCGCCGCGACGGCGGCCATGCCGTGTATGGCAAGATCCGCTTGCTGGGTCCACGGGCTCCGCTGACGGCCCGCGTGCGCGAACCGGGTCCGCACCACTTGCCCCGGCTGGGCCCGATCGCCGCGCCCGACGGCAGCCGGCTGTTGGCGGCCTACTACGATCGGCCGCTGTTTCCCGCGAATTTCGGCGCCAGCCAGGGGCTCGATCCCTGGAGCGCCGCGAGCGGCCGGACGCTGACCGACTGGTCGACTTTCCACGAGGGCGGCGTGCGGCTGTTGGAGTATCTCGACTACGCCGGCTACAACGCGCTGGTGCTGTCGGTGATGGCCGACGGCAGCACGATCTATCCCAGCGCCGCTTTGGAACCGACGCCCCGCTATGACGACGGAGTGCTGTTTGCCAACGGCCAGGATCCGATCCGCAAGGACGCGCTCGAGCTGATGTTTCGCTTGTGCGATCGGCAAGCCGTGCAGTTGATCCCGGCCATGCACTTCGCCACGCCGCTGCCGGAACTCGAGCAACTCAAACGGCGGGGCGGCGGCGAGGCCCTGGGGCTCGAACTGATCGGCCCCAGCGGCGTCACCTGGCTGCAAACGCACGACCCGCGGCAAGGGCTCGCGCCCTATTACAATCCGCTCAACCCGCTGGTGCAAAAAGCCATGGCCGCGGCCGTCCGCGAGTTGGCCGGCCGCTACGCCGCGCATCCGTCGTTCGCCGGCCTGGCTTTGCAATTAAGCGCCGACGGCTATGCCCAACTCCCCGGCGACCAGTGGGGCTGCGATGACGATACGCTGGTGCAATTCACGCGCGAGGTCGCCCTGGGCGATGCCGCCGGCCCGCCGCACGAACTGCGCGACCGGCTGCTGACGGCCGGCGTGCGGCAGCCTTGGCTGCGCTGGCGGGCCGAAAAGCTGCACGACTTTTATGGCCGCTTGCAGGGCGAAGTTGCTGCCGCCCGCCGCGGCGCCAAGCTCTATCTGCTGGGCGCCGACATGCTCAATCGACCCGAGTTGGCCGTCGCGCTCAAGCCGAATCTCGACCGGCCGCCGCAACTGGAAGAGGTGCTGCGGGCCGTCGGCATCGATCCGGCCTTGTATCGCGACGAGCGGGGACCGACGCTGCTGCGCGTGTCGCGCATCGGGCCCGAGCACGCGCTGCCGCAGCAAGCCGCCGTGCTGGAATTGAACGACTCGCCCGAGTTGGATCAATTGGCCGGAGCGGCCGATCTGTTCTACCACGAGCCGCAAGAATCACGGGTGGCCTCGTTCGACGCCAGGAGCCCGTTCCATCCGACGTTCACGCGGTTGGTCGCGCAGCCGGCACCGGCTGGCCGGGAGAACTGCCGCCGCTACGCCCGCGCGCTGGCCACGCGCGACGCACGGCTGCTGGCTGACGGCGGCTGGCTGCTGTCGTTGGGTGCGGAGGAATCGGTGCGCGAGTTTGTGCAGGCGTATCGCGAGCTGCCGCCGGTGGCCTTTCAGATGG
>DATCFX010000369.1:0-1349 GCA_036509275.1 Pirellulales bacterium
CCGGCTGGATGGCGGCATCATCCGCCTGGAGCATGTCCGCCGCTATCTCCACGATCGCGGCGGGCGGCGGATGCCGACGCTGCGGGGCATCGTGGCGCACACGGCCCGGCATTTTTCGATTTCACCGGCCGATCTCAAGAGTGCCTCGCGGCGCCGAGCGGCCGTGCAGGCCCGCGGCGTCGCCATGCACCTGGCCCGGCAGCTCACCAGCGCGAGCTTGCAGCGGATCGGCGATTATTTCGGCGGCCGCGATCACACCACCGTACTGCACGGCTGCCGCCGCATCGAACAACTCCTGGCCGGCAGCCCCGAGCTGCGCCGAGACGTCGAACAGTTGATCACCGCTTTGACCAATGCATGAACGCACGCACCCTCAGCCGCGCTCGCGTGGAAAACCTGTCGGCGGTTTGTCGCCCCGGCCGGCCGCCGCACGGCAAATGCGCCGCTCGACAGCCCTGGCTCCGCGGACACCAGCGCCAGCCAACAGGCCGCCGACAATCGGCCGACAGCGCATCAACGCGGTTTCCACAGCTCGATTCACCGGCTCGCGGGCCGCTTAAACCACGCGTGCAGCAGGCCTTGTGGACCGCACCCAAGGCCTGCTGACAGCCGACCGCCGGCGAGCTTACTACTACTGATAAATGAAAGATTCTTTAAAAGAAGACAAGACCCCAAGACACCCCGTTCATGTTCGTTCGGCGTTCGAGCCGAACGCCGGGCACTGACTTCCCACTCGAGCGATGGAATGAACCATGAAAGTTACCTGCGATCGTGAAAAGCTCTTGGCCGCTTTCCAAACGGCCGCCGCGGTGGCCCCCAGCCGCAGCCCCAAGCCGATCTTGCAAAACGTGAAGATCGAGGTCGCGGCCGATGGCGCCACGACGACCGCAGTGCTCATCGCCACGGACCTGGAGATCGGCGTGCGCGTGGAAGTGCCCGGCATTGCCGCCGACGTGCCCGGCACGGCCGTGCTGCCGATCGGGCGGTTCGGCTCGATCTTGCGTGAGTCGTCCGATGCCACCTTGCGGCTCGAGTCCGACGGCCACGGCACGCTGGTCCGCGGCGAGCGGAGCGAGTTCAAGCTGCCGGCCGAAAACCCCGACGAGTTTCCCGCGGTGGCCCAATTCAACGAACAGAAATATCACGCGACCTCGGCCCGTTCGCTGCGGGAGCTGATCCGCCGCACGGTGTTTGCCACCGACAACGAGAGCAGCCGCTACGCCCTGGGCGGTGTGCTGCTGGAAATGACCAGCGAGCGGATTACGGCCGTCGGCACCGATGGCCGCCGCCTGGCACGCATGGAATGCCCCGGCAAGAGCGTCGGCGGACACGACACGACCGACAGCCAG